>JBGSYU010000065.1:0-31470 GCA_041750715.1 Lacipirellula sp. | reverse complement strand
CCGTCGCCGGACTTGCTCGCGGTTGACGGTATTGGGCCCGCCGGCCTGATAAATCTTGGCCACGTCTTCAAGCTTGACGGCGCCGCCTTCCGGCGTGTTGATCACCAGGCGCTTCAGCGATTCCATGTCCTCGCGGTACTGATCGTCTAGCCGAACGACGAGATCGTAGGTCCGCTGGCGGTCGAGTACCTGGGAAACGACCGTTCCTTGCATCGCCGTTTCGATGTACTCGTTGACGGCTAGCCGGCGGAGTCCGAATTGTTCGAGCTTGTGGCCGTCGGCTTCGATGCGAAGCTGGGGAATGATGACCTGTTGTTCGACTTGCAGATCGCGGACGCCGGGAACGTCGGCGATCCTCGCCAGGATGCGCGCCGCTTCGCGGCGCAAGACGTCGAGATCGTCGCCGTACAGCTTGATGGCGATCTGGGCCTTCACGCCCGAGAGCATATGCGAAATGAGGTGGGCCAGCGGCTGCTCGACGGCGGTTACGATTCCCGGGATATCCGCCAGGGCCTCGCTGATTTCTTCGATTGTCTCCTCGCGAGATCGTTCGGTATGCTCGTCGATCGTCGCAATAATCTCGGTGACGCCGACTCCCTCGGCATGCTCGTCGAGCTCGGCACGGCCCGTCTTACGAACGAACGCGGTAACGTCTTCGATGCCTTTTAGTCGCTCTTCAACTTGCGACGCGACGTCGTTCGACTTGGCGAGCGACGTCCCTGGCGGGAGCAGGATGTTGACCTGCATGGCTCCCTCGTTGAAGGGAGGCAGGAAATCGCGATCGAGTCTCGTAAGAGCGACTAACGCCAGCGCGACGGCGCCAACGGTGACCAGCAGGACCGGCTTGGGAAAGCGAAGACTGAAGCGAATCACGAGCTTCGCGACCGCCTTGAGCCACCGCAGCACGAAGCCGTCGGCGCCGTGCTCCATCAAACGCGCGTTTCCCAACAGCCAATAGGAAAGCACGGGGGTGACGGTGAGTGACACCAGCAGCGAGGCGAGAATCGACACGATGTAGGCGACCCCCAGCGGCCGGAAAAGCTGCCCTTCCATCCCCGAGAGGGCAAACAGCGGGATGAACACCAGCACCACGATCATCGTGCTAAACACGATGGAGTTTCGGACCTCGGTGCTAGCCTGATAGACCACCTGCAATGGGTGTTTGGGACTGGCGCTGTGACGATTCTCGCGCAAGCGGCGAAAGATGTTTTCCACGTCGACGATGGCGTCGTCGACTAGCTCGCCGATCGCCACGGCCAAGCCGCCCAACGTCATCGTGTTGATCGAGAATCCAAACCACTTAAAGATCAGGGCGGTCATCACGAGCGACAGCGGGATCGCCGTCAGCGTGATGAACGTGGTCCGAAAATTCATCAGGAAGATAACGAGAATGACGACCACCAAGATGCCGCCGTCGCGCAGGGCCTCGATGACGTTGGCGATCGCCAGATCGATGAACGTTTTTTGCTGGTAGAGGTCGGGAAGGATCCGGACGCCAGGCGGCAGCGCGTTCTGGAGTTCTTTTAGCGCTTCCATGACTTTGTTGGTGACGACGCGCGTGTCGGCGGTGGGTTGCTTGTTGATTGTCAGCACGACGGCCGGGCCGCCGTCAAACGTGCCATCCGCTTTGCGGGCGAACGCCGAGCTGTCGCCCCGTTTGACTTGAGCGCCTTCGACAATCCGCGCCACCTGAGAGAGGCGGACCGATCGGCCCTCGCGATAGGTGATGACAATGCCCTCGATCTCGTCCACGGTCTTGATGCGACCCAACGATCGCACCAGGAACTCGTTCGGCCCTTGCTGGTCCAAATACCCGCCGGCGGTGTTTTGATTGCTTTCGCGAAGCGCCGTCTCCACTTCCTGGAGGGTGACGCCGTACCGGATCAGCTCGTTAGGGTCGACCAGCACCTGAAACTGCTTGCGTTCGCCGCCCATCACGATGATTTGCGACACGCCCGAAATCTTCAGCAGCCGCTGCCGCACGACCCAGTCGGCCAGCGTCCGCAGTTCCATCGGCGATTGCTTGCCCCCTTCGCTGTACATCCCGATGATCTGAATCTGCCCCATGATCGACGAGATCGGGGCGAGTTGCGGAGCGATGCCTTCGGGCATTCGATCGGCGACCAGGGCCAACCGTTCGTTCACGATCTGGCGATCGTTAAAAATGTCGGTGCCCCAACCGAACTCGACGTAGACGACCGACAACCCGACGCCGGAGGTGCTGCGAACGTCTTCGACGCCGGTCGCCCCGTTGAGGGCCGTCTCCAGCGGAATAGTGATGAGCGTTTCAACTTCTTCCGGCGCCATGCCGGGGGCCTCGGTCATGATGGTGACGCGCGGCCGATTGAGGTCGGGAAAGACGTCGATCGGTAGGCGCGTCGCCTCCCAGGTTCCATACACGACTAGAAATACGGAGACCGCAATCACCAATAAACGGTTGCGCAAGGAGAAGCGAATAATGGCATTCAGCATGGCCGAATTTTCCTTTCTCGACGCGCTTAGTGGCGGTGGCCAGCATGAGGGTCGACTGCGCCGCCAGCCTGATTTTTCAGAGCGAGGTGCATCTGGTAGGCGCCGCGAGCCGCCACGATATCGCCGGGAAAAATCGCCCCGTCGTTGGCAATCACCGCCGATCGAGCATCGCGATAATCAACCTTTACCGGGACGCGCTCGAACGCCGCTCCATTCTGTCGGTAGACGTAGACCTCCGCCCCTTCATCCACCAACGCGTCGATGGGCAGCACGATCCGCTCTTCCCAACGGTCGACCGGTATGCGTAGCTCCAGCCGTTGGCCGGGTTTGAATCGCCAGTCGATGAAGCGGTTGTTTTCCGCAGTCTTCTGATCGAGGACGATCTTATTCGGCAGCGTCAAGTAGAAGTGAAAGGCCCGCGACTGGGGGTCGATCGAATCGGCGAGGTAGAGCAGCTTGAGATCCTTGATTTCGGTCTCGTCCAGCTCCTGGGTCGATGATTTCGCTGAGACGCTCCAACCTTCGCGCGTCGCCGCCCTCAGTCGTAACGCATCATCCTCGAACGCACGGCCCTCGATGTAGAGCTCGCAGTGATCGGCCAGTACCGCAACCTCCTGACCGGTTTCCACCTGTTGACCGCGCGAAACCGGCAGGCTTTGCACATGAAAGGCGTGTTCCTCGGAACAGCCGTCGCCCGCGTGCGAGTGCGTTGGCGCGTTAACTGTAAGTTGCCGTAAGAGTTTTCGCGTCTCGAGGATCTCGGCGACCTGCACTTCGGTGAGCCCGTGGACGAGCAACGCTTGTTCGGCGGCCCGAAGCGACGCCTCCAGTTTTTGCTTTTCATACTGCTGTTCTAGAACGCGCTTACCGGCGATCACGCCTTCGCCGAGCGATTGCAAGCGCGTGATCTCGCGATCGACCACGGCCAGGCTCTCTACCGTTTTCAAGTACTCCTGCTGCGACGAGACTAAGTCTTCATGAGTCACCCGCAGGTCGAACATCTTGCTGCCGGGCTCGATGGCTTCGCCTTGAATGACGTAAATCTCCGTCAACACGCCGCCCACGGGCGCGGAAAGATGAATCTGCGTTTGTCCGGGCTTCTCGGCGACAATCGCCGGCAACGTGACAGTGCGCTCAAACGGCTGCAAGCTAACGGTCGCCGGACGGAAGCCAATGTTCTTCAACGCGCGCTCGCTTAACGTAATTGAGCTTGTCGCGGCGCCTGCCGGGGCATGATCTTCGTGCGCCGCCTGCGCGGTGGGTGCGGCCCCAGACGACGTGTCCCCAGCGGGCAGCCACGATCTTCGCGTTAACCAACCCAGCAGACCAAGGGCGACGATGGCGGCCGCGCTCATGAATTGCCGGCTGGGCAAGCGGCGGCGCGCGGACTTAGTGTTTGCTGCTTCCATAGGGAACTCTCCGATACACGGCAGATGCTGCGCACGGCAAGCGTGCAATGCGGGTTGGCTGCGTCGAAGACGCGTACGACGACCGGCGTGGCGGTTTGCCAGCGGCGCGATAGAAGTCGGATAGCGGCCGACTCAAATAAGAAGCACGCGCAGCCGGAGGTGCGAGCGCAGCCCTGGCGCAATGCAATGTTCGCTTTCCCACGCGTTCGCCCCTTCAACGGGCATGGCGAGGGGAGCGATCGTTAGACGGGTAGAAAAAGAAGCCTCTAGATCGCCAGCGATTCCATCAATGTCCGTACTCGCGTCGCCCCGAGGCGTTACCCACTGGCAATGCACATGCTTGCATGGATGGTCGTGTTGGGGCGACTGATTGCGTTGGTCATTCCCTTCGGCCCCTTCGGCGATCGCCGCAGTATTCTCAGGGGCTACGGGAGCATGACGGTGCGGTCCATTCTCAAAGGCGTGGACGTGGCGGTCCGACGCGCCGCAGCATAGCGGCGTTTGCCCGACAACCGATGTCGCCGTGTGATGGGCGCAGCAGCCGAAGACGCTGTGCGCAAGGAAGTGCAGACCGGTGATGGCGACGGCAAGCGGGTTCATTCCTATTGACTTTACGGCGTTGGTCACGTCCGGTTCATCTCATTAGAACTCTACGCCACAGCCATACGACGCCCCTTTGCGTCGGACCGCGGCTGTCACTTTGAACACTGTCTTATCATACCGACTACAGCCCGCCGGCGGCCAGGGAGATCCAGAATCAGGCGATCCGTCAAGAAACGGCGACAAAGCCCTGTTTTAGATAAAGTTTCCGCTTCGGCACAGTTCTAGCTCATGCGCCTGACGAAGCGTACGGGGCGCATTTGCCTCGACGGATGAATGGGGGACCTTAGCGATGAAAAAAATACTTGCGTTTGCGATTGTTGCGGCAATGGCGTTGGTTTCCTCAACCGCCCAGGAGGCGCGGGCCCAAGGCGTGCATCTGGGCCTCGGCGGCGTGCATGTCGACGTCGGTCGGCCGCATGGAGGATACTATGGACGCCAATCGTATCGGTCCTATTTCAACGGCGGCGGCTACTCGCACGGCGGCGGCTACGGCGGCTACGGCTACGGCGGCGGCAGGGGCGGCAACCGAGGCCATTACGACTATCACGACACCAGCCATTATGATTTCCATCCTGGCGGTTACCAGCGGCACTACGATCACTACGATTACGTCCCCGCCCACTACGACTATCATTCGCAGGGACACTACGATTATCACCGCTGAGGCCCGGTCACTGAGGAGGAGCGACGAGGCTGCCGCTGAGCAGCAGTCCGTCGATTTCCGAGTAACTGGACCACAACGCGGCCAAGGCGTCGAGGTAGGCGAGATTCGTTTGCGAATAGGTTCGCTGGGCCGTCAGCAAATCGAGATAGCCGATTTCTCCAAGACGGTAGCCGCGCTGGACGAGTTCAAAGGTTTCCTGCGCTTTGGGCAGGATCGAGGTTGCGTAGGTTTCCGCTTGTGTACGAGCGGTGGCGTAAATCTGAAACGCCTCGGCAAGTCGGCGCTTGAGGTCGAGTTCTACGCGCTCGGCGTTGCGACGCGCTTCGCCCACTTCCGCCCTTGCTTGTCGGATGCCGCCTTGGTTTCGGTTCCACAGCGGCAGAGGGATGCCTGCCTGCACGCCGCCGATCGTGTAGTTGGTGCTCTCATCGTACTGAACGCTGAACTGAGTCGTGATATTTGGAATCGGCTCAACGCCGGCGCGCCGCAGTGCCGATTGCGCCCGCATGATGTCCGCGACGGCGGCCCCAATTTCTGGACTGGTCGTCGTCACGCGAGCCAACTGCTCGTCCCAGTCGAGCATCGCTGGCAACTGGCTCACGTCGCCGGCGATCGGTTGCGGTGGTAGGTCGCTGCCAATAATCGCGGTTAGCTGCCGCCAAGCCGAGCTGTAAGCGTTGCGAGCCGTTTGAGAAATAATGGCGGCGTTCTGCTGTTCCAGTTCCGATTGCAGCAGGCCGGCCCGCGGGATCTCTTGGGCTTCTTGCAAGTCGCGAGAAGCCTGTACCGCTTGGCCGCTCAACTGCGTCAAGGTCTCGGCCAGCTCGACGCGGCGCTGGGCGACGAGCACTGCATAGGCGGCCTTCCGCACGTCGGTCGACACGCGCAACTGCGTGGCGGCCAGTTGCTGATTGGCGCGCTGAATTTCACGAGCTACCGTGACTCGGTCAAGCCGCAGTTTGCCGCCGGTGATGAATTCCTGCCCGGCGAAGCCGCCGTTCTGACCGCCTCGGGCGTCTTGACCGAGTTCAGTGCCGACATAGCCGACCGTTGGATTTGGCGGCAGCCCGGCTTGCACCCATCGCCCGCGGAGCGCATCGACGCGAGCGCCGGCTTGAGCTACCGCCGGGCTGTTCATTAGACCCGTTTGGATCAGGTCATCCATCGTGAGATCAAACGGTATCGCTGGCGGCAGGTCCTCGGGTGCAGCGACGCCGACGGACGATGGCTCCGTAGGGCCGATTTCGCCGGCGCTAGCGGGCGCTTGTCGCGGTGGTTCGCCAGTGCCGGCGACTTCCTCGCCGGAGATTGTTACGGAACTACTTGGGGCAGGCTCCACCGATTGCAAGAGGCCGTCGGCCTGCGCGCAGGCTGCTGCCGCGTGGAGCAGCACTAGAGCGAGTAATCGTAAGGGTCTCATGGCGGCGTCCTGCCGTGCCAAAGGTTCGACGACGCATCCGTGCGTCCTCGTTGAGTATCGTCATGCGTGCCGTAATGCGGACACAATCTGCGTCCGCGCCGCCTGCCATCCCGGCGCCAGCCCTGCCAGCACTCCAACAGCCACTGACGCTATCATCCCCTGCAAAGCGACGTCCCAGGACGGGCGAAAGGCGATCGTGACGCCTTCAGCGGCGATCGACATTCCCGACCAGGCGAGAAACGTCAGTCCGGCAATCACCCCAAGTCCGCCGCCGATCGTGCTCAACAGCGTACTTTCAGTAAGCACCAGGCGGAAAACTCGCAGTGGCCGAAATCCCAGCGTTTGCAACACCGCATGTTCCTTGATCCGATCCTGCACCGACATGACCGTCGTCGTCGCGACAAGCGACAACACCAGGGCGACGCAGGCGTAACCGAGCCAGTGGATAAACCCGATCAGCTCGGCGAGATCGGCCAGCGTGTCGGCTTGAAACATGCCCTTGGTTCGGGTTGTCGTCGCGACCGGCCCCGCGTGAAATTCTGCGTCAATAGCCCGGGCAACGGCGTCGGGGTCGGCCCCTTCGGCCAATTGCACTTCGAGTTGCGTAACCACGCCCACTTCCGATTGCCCGCGGGCGCGCTGCAAGAAATCAAGATGCGTGTAAATCAGTCCCTCTTCGGCAGCGTCGGATGAATGAAAGACGCCGGCGACCAATACGGTGACGTCGCCAATCGTGAACTTGTCGCCGACTTTGAGCTTTCGTCGGCCGGCCACCGCGGCCCCAACCAGGGCGCCGTCGCCTTGCCGAGCGAAGCCGTCCCAGCTTCCGCTCTCTAGCGTTAGCGATCGAGCCTGCTTTAACTGTGCTGCGGGCATCCCCTGAAAGACGATCGAGTCGAGGCTTGCGCGGCAATTGTTGGTGAACACCTTGATGGGTATGACGCTGGTTACGCCGGGCATCTTGGCAATCGTGCGACTGTAATCTTGCGGCAGCTTGCTGCTCTGCGGGCAGAAGCGATTCTCCTGAAAGACAATCAGCGTTTGCCCCGCTTCCTGACTCTCCGTCAGGACCAGGAGCCCTCGCTGGACGGAGCCGACGAAGCAGAAGACCAACAGCGCCACGCCCGCGCCGCTGATGGTCAGCAGGCTCCGCGTGCGGTGGCGCCACAGGCTCTTGGCCGCATAGGGGAAGAACTTAAACACTTAGGCCGTCCTCAACACGCGGGTAGTGGCGATGGGTGCGCCGTGTTCCAACAGCACGCTTCGCTCCAAGCGAAGTTGGCGCGTCGCACGTCCCGCCGCGTCGGCATCGTGCGTCACCATAAGTAGCGTCATGCCAAGCTCGCGATTTACGCGCCCGAGCAGCGTCAGGATCTGCTCGGTCGTGTCCGCATCCAAACTGCCAGTCGGCTCGTCGGCCACGACGATGGTCGGGTTTGCCACGATGGCCCGCGCGATGCCGACCCGTTGCTCCTGGCCGCCCGACATTTGGCGCGGATAGTGGTCGGCCCGGTTCGTCAAATCGACGGCTGCCATCGCGATTTCAACGCGTTTTCGCCGTTCGGCAGACGACATGGGTAGCAGCATCAATGGCAACTCCACGTTCTCGTAAGCCGTGAGCACGGGAATCAGGTTGTGCGTTTGAAACACGTACCCGACATGGGCGGCGCGCCAATCGGCGAGGATTCCGCGCGAAAGCTTGGTAATATCGGTGCCATTGATGAGGATCTCGCCGGACGTGACCTGGTCGATCCCGGCCACGAGGTTCAAGAGCGTGCTCTTGCCGGAGCCGCTGGCGCCCATGAGCGAGACGTAGTCGCCCTGTTCCATGGTGAGATGCACGCCGTCGAGCGGGCGAATCGTCTCCTCGCCGCTTTGATATTCTTTGCTGACGTCGATGACTTGGACAAGGGACATGAACGTGTGCTCCTCGTGCTTAGTTGGTTTGTGCTGCCGGGCCTTGCGCGATCTGGGCCGGTGGGGTACTTGCGCCAGACGAGGCGCCGCCAGTTCCGATGGATTGATCTTCTCCCGTGATCCGCACACGCATCCCGTTGGAGAGCGACTCGCGGCCAGCCACAATCAGCTTCGCCGTCGGGTCGATGCCTTGCGTAATCTCAACGAGTTGGTCGGTTCCGGCGCGCCCGACTTCTACAGTCTGTTGACGGGCGACGCCTTGCTCGGCGTGGACGACCCACAGTGACGAGCCTCCTTCCGCGCTGATGAGAAGTGCTCGCGGAACGAGCATCCGCAGCGGCTCGTTCTCGGAGTCCGCGACGGCTTGGGGCTGCGGAGGCGCCAGGAACGTGACTTGCCCGAGCATTTCCGGCGTGATGACTTGCGGCGGATCGTCGATCGCCACTTTCACTTGCAGCGTATTTTTTTGAATGTCGGCGCGCGTGGTGACCCACGACACGGTGCCCGTGAGCGGCGTGGACAGCGCCGCGGTTTCGATGGCCACCGGTTGACCGATCTTCACTTGCGGCACGTCCTCCAACCGCACGTCGACGCGGATTTGCAGGCTCTTGGGATCGTACATGCCGATCACGACGCTGGAGCTTTGCTGCGAACTTGGGTCCATTCCTGCCAGGCGAGTTCCGGGGCGGGCGTCGAGCGTGAGCACGCGCCCGTCAATTGGCGCTCGGATGGTCATTCGATCCAAATTGAGCTGCGCGGAATCGACCGAAAGCTGGGCCTGGTCACGCCGCGCTTTGGAGGCCGCAAGGGCCGCGTCTGCCGCCGCCACGGCCCGCTTGGGTTCCGACAACTGTTCCAGTTGATTGGTCAGTGCGGCCAGCTTGTTTTCCAGTGCCGTCGTCTGCAATTGCAGCGTCGGTCCACGCGACTCCAGCTCGGCCAACGCGCTTTCGGCCGCGGCCAGCTCCGACTTCGCCTCACGCAGCATTCGTCCGGCAATGGCGTCCCCGGCGCGTTGCTTGCGGTCGAAGTTTTCAGCGGCAAGCTGGCGGCGATTCTTGGCGGCTTCAATCGTGAACGGCAGGTTACCGAGCGTCAGATTGGTCTCGGCCAACATCGACTGGGCGTCGGCTAGCGCCGCTCGCAGCTCGTTGGGATTTGCCAAGGCCGTCCGAGCGGCGACAAGCGTCGCCTCGGCGTTCTGGACGTCGGCGCCCGAGAGTCGCAGATGGGCTTGGGCCTGTTGCAAGGCAAGTTTCGCGTCGAGGTCGTTTAACTTGGCGATGGGTTCGTTGCGTTTGACAACCTGACCCTCGACGACAGAGAGCGTTTCGACGACGCCCGCTGCCATCGACGTTACCAACACCGGCGTCGGGCTTGGCTCGATCCACCCGGCGGCCTGGAAGAGCGGCGTGCCCGCTTGCTGAATCTCCGCCTTGGTGACGATTACCGGCGTGACCGTGACGGCTTGCGCCGGCAGAAAGCTATCCTTCGCCGCCCAGCCGAACAGGCTGGCAAAGCCCAGTAGAATTCCACCCGGTATCGCAAAGCGCGTCAGCCAGCGGCGGCGCGTTCTTAACGATCCGGCGGTCGGAGCGCTCCGCTTCACAGCGAGCTGGCTCAAATCGACCGCCGGCGCGGCGATTTCACCAGCTTCGGCAGCGATATGGTTTTTGATACTGCTCATCGCGTTGAACGTTTCCTAAATCGCTTTAATGGCTTCGACGACTGGCAACCGCATCGCCTTGGTCGCGGGAGGTATGGCGCCGACGACGCCTAGTATGATCGCTGTCGCGCAGGCGATAGAAATGCCAACGCTATCGACCCGCAGCATGAAGGCGCCCATGGTGAATCGGATGGCCGTCCCATTGACGAACAACAGCCCCAGCACGCAGGCGACGAGAGCCCCGGCGCAGGACAACAGCGTGGCCTCCTGCACCAGCGTCAGCAGGATGGCCCGCCGGCGGTAGCCGATGGCTTGCAACGTCGCGAGTTCCCGGATTCTTCCCACCACGGCGCCATACATCGTGTTGAGGCCCGCAAAGACTCCGGAGCCGGCCACCAAGCAGACCACCACCCACCCCAGCATGCGGACGGGGCGGTAATGCTTTTGGAGGTCCGCATAGTAAGCCGTCTCGGCGACCGACTTTAACTCCAGGTCGACGCGCTCGCGGCAAAACAGATCGACGTCGGCCGCCGCGTCGCTGGTCTCCATCTCCACCGCCACCAGGCTCAGGTCTTGTCGCTTGAGCGCCGTTTGCAGATCGGCGAGCGGACACCATAGCTCCGACTCGTAGGCCGCCCCGCCCGCGGTGAAAATGCCGCTGACGGTCCATTCGCGGCCGTCAAACTTCACCTGCTGCCCGACCGCGAGCGACTCCTTCGCCACGCCGAGCTTGGAGTGAGCGAGCCGGCCCACCAACACTTCTCCAACGCCAGGCCAGGCGCCCTCGACGATCCGAACTTGCTGACGCACTAGCGGTGCTGCGGTCGTCACGCCGCGAACCAGACCAAGGCCTTTCTGCTTTCCATCGCCGCCTCCAACCTCGATTCGCGTCCCCAAGTACAACTCCGGCGAGACGTATTTGACGCCATGCCGCTGGCGGACGCCGGCGACGCTGGCGGTGAGCAGCGCTGGCGTACGACCGGGAATCGCCGAATTCTCGATGTCGGCGCCGGAGGAGAGCGCGTACACAAGCATGACGTTAGGGCGACCGGTCGCGGCGAGCGAGGCCTCCAGTCCGCGGATAAAGCCGACGACTACGAGCACCAAGAGCGCCACGATCGACAGCCCGCCCAGCGTCAACGCGCTTCGCGAAGGTCGTCGGAATAAATTGCGCACCCCGTAGTCCCAGGGCAACAGTCGCCAAGCCATCGTCATGCCTGTCGGGTTAAAGATGCTTATCTGCGGATGTAAACGGCATCGGCCAGGACGGTGAAGTTATCACTGTCATCCTTCTTGGCCTTACCCCGGACGACGACCATGTCGTCGCTGGTCAGTCCCAGCAGTTGCCGCGAATCGGCTGCCACGAGCTTGCCGTCGGCGTCGACCACTTTGACCAGCGTCGTGCAGTCCGCGCGTTCGGCGGCGCAGCAATCGTCCATGCAGATTTCTTCTTCGCCCAAGTCCTCTCCAATGGCGACCATCAATTTCGAGGCGTCGAGCAGCATGAACGCGGCCCGGCCCTCAATCCACGGATTGTCTGATCCGCCGATGCGGCCGACGATGACCACCGGATCGCCGTCTTTGGCCGACTCCCGGGCGGCAATGACGCCCATGGCGCCGTCCGGTTCCTCGGCGAGCAAATACTTCGAGCCGTCTAGCGATGCAGCCGGCACGGCCGTCGCGGCGGCCTCATCGGTGGATGAACTGCTACAGCCCGTAAACCCGACGACGGCAACGGACAACGTGAAAGTAACGATTGCGAGTCTCATTGAACGGTTCCTTGAGCAGGTTGGCGAGACGACAGGACGGCGCCGGCCGCCTGCTCGGTGACAGGTTCGATACTAATGCGTCCAAACGGACCCGTGACGGCGACAGCCAATTCCTCGGCCTGTTCGGCGGCGGCAACCAGCGCAAAGGGCGAGAGCTCGACCTTAGCGGTCGGCGTGACTTGCAGAGCGCCCTGGGCGAGGTCGACGCTCAGGCTCTCCATCCCTCGAATCGCCCGCAGGTGGCCCGCGACATTTTCCGCTCGCTGCATGTCGTGCAGGTCAGCAATAAAGAGCGTGTAGACGCCGGCGGCAGGCTGATCCGCCGCCTTCAATTGGTCCAGACGGGCGAGCGTGTAAATCGCATGGGGAGTCGTCAGTCGGGACGGCTTGCCCTTGGCTTGTTCCACGGCCTTCCAGAGCTTCTCGAGCGTTAGCTTCGGCGACGGTTTAGCCGTGATCGTTACGAGACGATTGGGCACGTCGGCCTTAACATTCGTGACGCCAGGCGCAGTGTAGAGCTGGGCAGCCACCTTCTTGGCGCAGCCCTGGCAACACATCCCGTCGGCGACGATTTGGTAGGTTACGTTCGGGGCGGCTTGCCCGACCTCCGACACCAGTCCAAGACTGATGACCATCACCGCCAGCGACGACAGTTTTCCGATTGCTGCGCTCTTCATGGGTCATTGCTCCTTGACGGTCAAATGGGCTAAGTCCGCGGCGACGGGATGTCGCTCAGAAACGAACGTGAACGCTGCGACTACCCGGACAGTCAGCGATGCCGGGGGAAGCTGACAGCGTGAAGCGAGCCGAGGGGTCTCGCCAAGAAAGGCAGTGAGAGAGAACTCACGCCAAGAAGCGGCAGAGGCGCACGCAAACGTCGATCGCCCGTTCGGGCGACGATTCACTGATGGTTTTTGAAGATACTGCTGGGGCAACGCCGAGCCACGCGGCCGCTAGCATCGAGCCGCAGCATATCGCCGAAGGCTGAGTTGCCGACTCGGCATCCAACGGAATCGGAACCTGCTGAGGCGACGGCGTTTGGCAGCACGGACAGCCTTTTTCGCAAGGCGCAGCGGGTTGACGATCTAGACCAGCCTCGCTGGATTCGCATGCTTGCTGTTGAGAATCGCAGCGATGCGAATGCGAGCATTTTTTTTCCGAGCCGCCGTTGTCGCAGCAGCCGCTCGAAACCTGTTGCTTTTCAGTCCGGAAACAGCCGTTAAGCCCGCACAGCGCGTGGGTTTGTTGCACGCCGCTCACCAACGTAAGCCATACGCCGCAGAAGGCGATGATGCGTTTCGTGATGGCGCTGCGATGAAACACGGACCAGACCTTTTTGCGAGAGGCGTGTGCCTATAGAAAAGTCGGCACATTCCACATCACTAGTTTAGCTACATTCATCCCGTCGAGGCAAGTAAGCCGGGTGACCGCGGCGATAGCTGGCGACGGGGGCGATTGCGAGTAAACCAGCGGAAAAGGGCACAGGGCGACGTGCGTGGCGCTTGTAAGTGTCAGCGCCTAGCATCGTCGGGCACAACGGTGGCGGGGACGCTTCCAGCGACGTCCTTCCGTGCCGGACCAACAGGCGCTAGATAGGCGATCAGATCTCCGACACCTTGCGGCGACAATTCTCGCTCAAGTCCCTCGGGCATCAACGACTTGCCGGAGTTCTGAAGCGAATCGAGATCGGCGCGGAGCAGCGTACGGCTATTACCTTGCTGCTCGACGAGGGTGATGCTTGTAGCCGTCTCACCCGCGAGAATGCCCGCGTGAGCGAGCCCGTCGACGGTCAGGGCCGTATAGCTTTGGTAGCGCTCGTCGACGACTCGATTCGGGTCAAGGATCGATTCGACGAGGGCAGGAACGGTGTACGCGGTCAACGCCGCCAGGTCGGGCCCAACGTGGTGACCCTCGCCCCGCAGTTGGTGGCAACTGGCGCAATGCTTCGCGAAGATTTGTCGGCCACGATCGCCATCTCCATCGGCAGGCGTAGCGGCGATGTAAGCTTCGACAGTCTTTCCTCGATCGTCGTCAATGCCGCCCGATAGCGCAGCGGCCGACCGCTCGCGGATCGACTCGTCGGCGTGGGTCAGCAATCGCTGGCGTTGGAGTGCGTCCAGCTCGGCGGCGCGTACCTCGCCCGTGGTGAGCTTTTCAAGGAGCAAACCGATCGAGAGTTTTCGGCCAACGATCACGTCGAACGCCTTCGCCCGGATCGCCGGGGTGTAGCCGTTCCATTGGGAGAGCAGAGCCGCGCCGGCCGACGGGGCATCCATGGATGCCGCCACGTCGATGGCAGCGCGTTGCATAGCGGGCGACTTCTGCGGGCTGAGAAACTCCGAGAGCCGTGGGAGCAACGCATCGCTATCGGCCCGGGTGGCGATCAAGATGCGCAGCGCCGCGAGCCGCTCGCCGTCATTCCGATCATCCGATTCAACGATCTGCTTAGCCGCGGCAATTACATGGTCAAGCTGGCGAGCCAAGGCCTTAGTAGCGACGGAAGCGTCTCCGTGCGTCTGGCGGGCCGCTTCGAGGAGGGTGGCGACGGCGGCGAGTCGCCACTGTGGAATTCGGCGATCGGCGTCAACGCTTAGCGCTCTTGCAATCGCTTCGACGTCGGCCGCTTCCCCCAAGGAGAAAGTGAGTCTGATTGCAGGATGCAGAATCGAGTCCGGGACGTCTCGGTTTGAGACCCTTTCGAACATACTTCCCACAACGGCGCCGATATTGGCCTTGTTGAGGCTGCTCCACACGCCGGCGAGGATGTAAGGATCGGCGTAGTGCGTCATGGCAATGCGCGCGAGCGCGCTTGCCGCTTGCGGATGGTCGAGCTGGCCGAGACTGTAGGCGAGCTGCAGTTGGATTTGCGGGTCGGCGTCTTCTGCTCGACGCAGCACCGCGTCGATGAGTTGCGGGGAGTCGGCGAAGAACGCTTCGCTCAAACGGATGGCGTGCCTACGGACGGCGGGGTGGACGTCGTTCAGAGCAACCGTGAGCAATTCGGCGTCGAGCAACCCGAGTCCATCGAGCGTCGAGAGCGCTTGAAGGCGCGTCGCCGCGCGCCGAGACTTGTGGACGAGTTCCTTCAGCAGCGGCGCGGCCTCGACGGCAGTGCGCTGGATGAGCAGCTGCTGGGCCAGATCTCGCTGCGGTCCGTTCGGGGAATCGAGGGCCGAAACAAGCCCTGCGGGTTCGAGATCGTCCAGTCGGGCAATCGGCCGCGCTCTCTTGTCGCGCGGCCGAACCCGATAGATGCGACCCTGTTCGCGACCGGCCATTAAGTCAAGGCTCCGTCGAGCCTCCTCAGGAATAAACTTCGGGTGTTCAATAATGGCCCGATACATGTCGACGACCCAGAGGCAGCCATCGGGACCCGTTCGGATTTGAACGGGCCGGAACCACGGATCGGTCGAAGCCAGAAACTCGCTGTTCACTTCATCGGCCGCACGCGCTCCCGTGAAGGTCGCTCCGCGCGGAGTGAGGACGCGACGATGAACGAGTTGGTTAACCGGTTCCGCGACAAAGGCGTTGTTTGCGTATTCATCGCCAAGCAATTCGTCGCAGTAGAAACCGAGCCCGCACGCCGAAGTGGGACGCCCAGGCGGACCCGATAGCTTGTACAGCGTGGGAGCGGCGATTGGGTAAAGCTGGTTGTCACCCTGCGGAACGTAGACTTCAGCCGGCGGCGGGGCAATGTGAGGATTGCGGGCCAGGTAATGGTCGGACAGCGGGTAGTGATCCACCAAATGCCCGTTATCGCAACCGAACCAGTTGTCCCAGTCGTCGCGCGCACGACCTTGCTGCGTGCTGCCCGTAACGGCCTCAAGCTCGCCCGTGTTAGGGCGGAAACGGAAATCCCGACCTCCTAAATTGACCTTGGCGCCGCTCGATGTGGTAATGTCGCCGCCGAAGAGGCCGCAAGAACCGTAGAGCCAGTTGTCCAGGCCCCAGCGAAGTGAGTTGACGCGCGCCTGAGCGTTGTGGGTCTCAAAACCGGTGAGAAGCGTCCGGCGGACGTCGGCCTTGCCGTCGCCGTCCGCGTCCTCCAAATAAATCACGTCCGGCGCATCGCAGACGATGACGCCGTTGCGCCACGCCTTCACGTCCGTGGGAAACCGCAATCCACTTTGAAATGCAATCGCCGCATCGTAGCGACCGTCGCCGTCATCGTCGGTGAGTACGCGCACACTGCCCGTCGGTTCAAACGCCTCGTCCGCGAATCGCGTATAGTCGGGCATCTCGGCGACCCAAAGACGACCGTCGGGGCCGACGTCGATGGCTACAGGATCGGCGACCAACGGCTCGGCCGCCACAATTTCAACGACGAAGCCATCCTTCACCCGAATTGAAGTCAACGCTTCCCTCGGCGATCGCGGCTGCACACTCGATGGCCGTTGCGCGTCGACCGCCGCTTTGACATTCGGCGTCGCTTGATTTTTGAACTGACGCGGAACCTGCGTGTGGACTTCCGCAATGATGAGTTCTTCGAGGCCTGGCGCGAGCGTGTTGGGCAGTCCGAAATAGACAATCTCGGCGCCTCCGCCGTACCCCCCCTCGTTCAGTAACCTTTCCGAAGGAATGTACGCGCAGAAGTCGTTCGAGTACCCATGCATCCATACGCGCTGCGGATCGAGCTCCCGCTTCAGCCGTAGCGAGTAATCCACGCAGACCTCGCCGGAGAGAAAAACCATCGCCAGCGAGTCGCCAAACGCGAATGTCTGAATCGGATAGTCGAGGGCCGTGAGAAGCGGCTCGCCCCGGGCAAGCTTCGCGAGTTGGTATTGCGCGTTGTAACCGACGGGGCTTTTCTCAGCAGCGAGCTGCGCCAAGTCCTCGCGCGTTGGCGGCGTATTGAGCGGCAGGTTAATGTGATGCAACGTCGACGAGAGGTGACCGCTGATCGGCTTGAGCGTTCCGCCGAGCAGGCGTTCGACCTCGTCGGCGATCTCAGCGCCTTGACCGGCCGCGGCCGCAGTGTTGGCGCCCGTCACGCCGGAACTCGGGTTGGAGTCCGAGCCGCAGCCGATCGACGTCATGGCGACGACGCCCGGATGTTTCGATTCGATCGCATGCTGTGCGTATCCCGCCCAGTCGCCGCTAATTTTGTTGTCGGACAGCGTGACGCAATGGCAGGCGTAAGTGACGTAGATCGCCCGGAGAGCGTCATCCTCCGCCGAACGGACGACGAGCAACGGCAGAGAGTGGTCGACGGGACCGCCTTCCGTGCGGCGGTTCTTCGCAAAGCCGACCTTCCCGACGGCCCAGTCGAGCCGTGCTGGCTTCCGGTCGGCCAGAGCCGAAAGAGCGACTTGAGCAAGCGCCTCCGTCAGCTCGCGAGTGTAGCGATCGATGTGCGCCTGATGCTGCTGTGGAATCGGCGTGCTGAAGATCGTATCGCAGGCGCCATTAACCTTTGGCGCCGTGTGAGTGTGCGTAAATGTGGCGGCGATTCGATCCCGCTCGATGCCAGCTTTTTCCTTAAGGCGGACGGCGACCTCGTCGATCATCAACTCGCGAATGCCAGTGCTGTCAATGGTGAACAGGATCGCCGGCTTCTGGTCGTCGGCGCCGATCGCCATGGCCTTGGCCCAAATCTGTTGGGTGACTCCTACGGACTCCTCGCGTCGGTCGCCGAATCCGTTCAGCCGAATCGGATAGTCGGGGGTAATGTCAACCTTCGCGATGCCGACGTCGTAATTTGAGTTAGCCGCGAAGGCGCCGCAGGGATGCGACGTCGCCATGATCGCCATGCATGTAAAAAGGAGGCGCTGCCAGCGCTGCCAAGTACGGTAAGTGTTCATAAAGCGCGTTCTGGTCGCGATATAATGAGCGAGCGCCCGTTCCTTTTGGACGCAGGCGGGGGGTGCGATTGACGCCGTTAGAACCCTTCGCGTAGACGGCTTCAAATGGGTTGGGGGACTCGATTCACTGGGACAATCAAAAAAGGGTCGTCGCAAGCGCCTAACTATCAAGCACTTGCGACGACCCTTAAGAACGGTAGCGGAGAGGACAGGATTCGAACCTGCGGACCAGGTTACCCCGGTCACCGATTTAGCAAACCGGCGCATTCGACCACTCTGCCACCTCTCCAGGCCGCGATGCGGCACGCGCCGGTCGCGGGTCGGTTAATTCTAAGCAATCTGCGAGGCTCCGCAAGGTCGGCGGCGCCGCGGCGGGTTAGTCGCGGGAGGGCGACGGGGGTTTTTGCAACGACGTGATACCGCCGCTGCGCGACCCGGGCGTTCAGCGGGAACGCTGGGATTCCGTCTGTCGCAACGTTGCAAGATCGTCGAGCCATGACTCGAGCAGCGTCGATTGGTTCGCGTTGCGGTCGATTTGCTCTTCCGCTTCCAGGCAGCGGTCGATCGCGGCCAGCGTCATCTCGCTCGGCTGGCGGTCGATCGCGGACTGTCGCAGCGCTCTTTGAAATCTATCGGCCAGCAACGCAAGAAACTGGTGGAAGCGCCGGCGGCGGGCGTCGGCCTCTTTGCCGGCGGCGTTGATGAACTCCTCGAGCTCGCGGGCGAGTCGCGCCGTATCGAGATGGCCGGCGTTCCACGCGGCGATGAAGCGATCGCGAATCTCAAACAACGCGTCGTCGGCCAGGTCGCGGGCGCGCGTCATGCTACCGCCGCTACGCTCGGCGAGTCGCTCGGCTGCGGATGCGTCGCTCGCCAGTCCGTTGGCCAACGCCAGGTCGCGCACCGTTTCCAGCGGCAGCGGATGGAAGCGAATTACCTGCGAGCGAGAAAGGATCGTCGGCAGTTGGCGGCTGCGGCTGGTGCCGATGAGAATGATCATCGCGCCCGGGGGCGGTTCTTCGAGAGTCTTGAGCAGGCAATTGGCACTTGGTTGAGTAAACCAATCGGCGTCATCGATAATGGCAACGCGGCGCGAACCGAGCATCGGCCTCAGGGCGATGTTGTGGCACAGGCCCACGCGGTTTCGCGTCTGATTTTCGCCAATAAACTGCTTGATGAGTAATTCTCCCTTTTCAGGCAGCAGGCCGATGACGTCGAGATCGGGGTGGTTACCGGCGACGGATAAGCGGCAGGACTCGCACTCGCCGCAGGGCGACAGTGCGGCCGGCTCGCTCTCGGTGCAGAGCAGCGCTCGAGCGAACTTGAGGGCGAACGCGCGTTTACCGACGCCCTCGGGGCCGACGAACAGATAGGTCGTGGCCAGGCGACCGGCCGCGAGGGTTTCGCGAAATTGCTGGACGACGGCGTCGTGTCCGTGAATGCCTTGCCACATGGGTGAATCGCGAGAGTGCTTTTTGAGATTAAGTGGGCGGCTGCACCTACGGTGCGAGGCGGCAGATGGAGCGTTCGATTGTAACCGGCACGACGGCGAGCGGGTAACGCTGGGCGCGATTCGATTGTGGGTCGCACTGATCGTTCGCGGACCGGCCAGTCCCCATCGATGATCTAAAGTCTAGTGACGGGCTGAAAGGCGGTTTCCTCGGGTTTTTATCCAAAGATGATCAAAAGTGTATGGGGTGGGCTACTGCACTTCGCGCGCGTCACACTGCGCGTTTGGTTTCAAAATTTGTAGCCGGGGTCTGTGACCCCGAGATGTGAGGATCGCCGGCCTCAAAGAGGCCGGCTACAACCTTTTTGAAACCGGTTCTAACCTCTTGTGGTTGCGCCACCTCGGTAGTCGAGTACGGCAACCGGGGCGACTCACTTGAATCCCTCCCCTAGCCCCTCCCTTCAAGGGAGGGGGATGGGTCTACAATGGGGCGTGATGTCCGCGTCGTCGTCGCCTTTGTTGTCGGTCGCTTGTCCTGCTTGTGGGGAGCGGCTGGGGGTTCGCGCGGCGGATGTGGGGAAGCGGGGGCAGTGTCGGCAGTGCGGGAAGGTGTTTCGGTTGGTGGGGGAGAAGTCGGCGAGCGCTAAGCCGCAAGCGGCGGTGCCGTTGCCGCCGACGGTTACTTTTCCATGCGAGTTGTGTGCGACACGGCTTACGGCGCAGGTGGCCGAGGTGGGCAAGGCGATGAAGTGCCCCGACTGCGGGCGGCGGAATGTCATTCCCCCGCCGACGATTGCGGCGGCGCCGAAGGTTCCCGCGGCGATGAGCGGCGCCCAGTACGGCGTGTGGGACGTCGACGTGGCGCCCGGCGAACTGGCGGCGCGGACGCCGTTGCTGCACCCCGTGGAATGCGGGCTGTGCCAAACGCTGATGTATGCGACCGACGCACAGGTGGGTAAGAAGCTGAAGTGTCCCGACTGCGGGACCGGTACGCTGGCGACGGCGCGGGCGGCGGTGAAGGTGCGCGGGCCGGTGATTGTGCCGGACGGGGAAGAGTATCAGCTCGACGAGGCGTCGGCGCCGATTCCGCGGCCGGCGTATCTGCCGGTAGAGCTGCGCGGGATGTCGTGGAAGCGTGGAGAGGGGGTTGGAGTTGAGGGAGGTGCAGGTGACGGGGGTGCGGGTGACGGGGGTGCGGTGGCGCGGAGCGGGGAGATTGGTTTGACGGAGGTGCGCGCTAAGTCGCGAGCGGCGGCGGAGGGCGGGAATCGTGCGCGGGGGCGTGCGACCGCTGAAGCGGACTCGCCGGGGCGGTTGCCGCGGTTGCCGTTGGTGCAGGGTGTGTGGGCGATGCTGTTTACCAGCGAGGTGTTGGTGCGCTGGGTGGGGCTTTGCATCTCACTGACCGGAGTCGGCTGGTTCTTAAGCTGGATCCTCAATGCGATGGGGTCGCAGGTGTTTTTGGCGCTGCCGATGTTTGCGGCGGGTTGCGTGCTTGCGGGTTTTTGGTTGCTCACAGCATTGCCAGTGGCGCTGGCGGTCGTCGCCGAGAGTTCCGATGGCAACGACCGGCTCCACGATCCGCCGACGTTTATCTCGTTCGACTTCGCCGAGGCGTTCTTCGTAGCCGTGGCGGCGGCGGTCAGCGCGATTCCCGCGTGGCTGACGTTCAAAGCGACGGCGACATTGCCGGAGGAAGCGCAGGCGGCGATCGCGGCGGGGGCGTGGCTGGCGTGCTTTCCGATCGTGCTGCTGTCGAACCTGGAGCAAAGCTCGGCGTTTGCGGTGTTCTCGCCGCGGCTGGGGTCGAGCGTGTTTCGCTGCGCGGGGCCGTGGGTGTTGTTTTATTTCGAGTCCACGGTGCTGGCGGCGGCGGTTGGCAGTGCGGCATGGGGGATGGCGCTAAGCGGCAAGCCGGGGTGGTGGCTGGTGCTGCCGTGGCTGGCGGTCGCGGCGCTGTTCATTTACATGCGATTGCTGGGGCGGCTGGCTTGGTGGATCGCAGAGTTGACGCCGGCGGTTGAGGAAGGGAAGACGGAATAGTCTCTGCGTCTCTGCGTGAAACCTCTTTATGCGAAATACTGCACCGCGTTGCGGAAGAGTCGGAGGCCGTCGCCTTCGTCGAAGGGGGGCAATCTCGTCCACTGGGGGTGGTGGGTGCGGTCGATGAAGCGCTCGGGGTGCGGCATGAGGCCGAGGACGCGCCCCGTGGCGTCGCACATGCCGGCGACATTGCGAGCGGCGCCGTTGGGGTTGAACGGGGGAGGCGCTAAGCCGCAAGCGGCGGAGGGTGGTGTGTAGCGGAGGACGAGTTGGCCGTTTTGGTCGAGGCGATCGAGGGTGGGTTCGTCGCGGCCGATGAATTGGCCTTCGGCGTGGGCGATGGGGAGGTGCATTCGGTCGATATTCTTGAAGAAGACGCAACGGTCGCCCGCGACTTGCAGGTGAACCCAGCGGTCGATGAATCGGCCCGATGCGTTCCAGGTAAGGGTGGCGCCGGCGCCCGCGGCGTCGTCGCTGTCGAGCAGGCCGCTTTTGATGAGAATCTGGAAGCCGTTGCAGATGCCGAGGATCAGCTTGCCGGCGTCGCGAAAAGCGGCGAGCGATTCGGCAAGGTGATGGCGGAATTGGTTGGCGAAGATGCGGCCCGAGCCGAGGTCGTCGCCGTAGCTGAAGCCGCCGGGAAGGCACAGGATTTGGTAGTCGGCGGCGAGCTGCGGTGATTCTAGCCAGCGGTTGAGGTGGACGCGCTCGGCGCGAGCGCCGGCCCGTTCGAAGGCGAAGGCGGTCTCTTCGTCGCAGTTGCTGCCAGGGGCGCGAAGGATGAGGACGCGAGGGGGCATAGTGGTACAGCCGAAAACAGAAAGCGGAACGTAGGGATTTGGAATCGAAATGTTAGCCGCGACGTGGTAGCGGAGCGCTTGGCGGTGATGGCAGGTTCAATCGCTCCGCTACCGCGTCGCGGCTAACGAGGTTTGGTTAGAAGCGTAGGGGGTGTTGCCAGGATTCTTTGAGGGCGTTGATGTTGGCGCTGATTAGCGCTCGGTTGTTGGACTTGATGGTTAGTTGGGCGCTGTCGCGGACGGCGCCGATTTGGGCGATGGGGATGCTGGCGAATTTCGATTCGAAATCGGCGGCGTGTTCGGGAGCGATTTCGCAGAGAAAGCGCGTGTTGGATTCGCTGAACAGCTTGACGGCGGGCGCTAAGCCGCAAGCGGCGGGGACGGGGACGCCATCGAGGTTGAGGTCGGCGCCAAAGCCGCCGGCGAAGGCCATTTCGGCGATCGATGCGGCGAGGCCGCCTTCGCTGAGGTCGTGGCAGGCGGCGACCAGGCCGGATTGAAGGGCGCGATGCACAGCGGCGAACGTGGCTTTGGCTCGCGGCGGGTCGACGGTGGGGACTTGGCCGCCGTCCAGGTTATTGATCAGCGCGAAGTGCGAACCGCCGAGTTCGTTTTTGGTTTCGCCGACTAGATAGAGGAGGTTGCCGGCGGCTTTGAGGTCCATGGTTACGCAGCGGTTTACATCGGCGATTTGGCCGAGGGCGCTGATGAGGAGTGAGGGCGGGATGGCGATGGTGCGTTTTTCGGCCGAGCTCAATCCCTCCCCTTGCCCCTCCCTTCGAGGGAGGGGGATGTAGGAGAATTCGTTGTTGAGGCTGTCTTTGCCGCTGATGAACGGGGTTTCCAGCGCGAGCGACAGATCGTGGCACGCCAAGGCGGCTCGGACGAGGGCGCCGAGCGTTTCGGGTCGCTCGCAGTCGCCCCAGCAGAAGTTGTCGAGGATGGCGATGCGCGCCGGGTCGGCGCCGACCGCGACGCAGTTGCGCACCGCTTCGTCGATGGCGCTGGCGGCCATGTGGTAGGGGTCGTGGTCCCCGTAGCGGGGGTTCATGCCGTTGGAAATGACAATGCCGCGGCGACTACTGAGTACGGGGCGGACGACGGCGGCGTCGCTGGGGCCGTCGGACGCTACGCCGACGAGCGGTTTGATGACGCTTCCGCCCTGCACTTCGTGGTCGTATTGGCGGATGATCGATTCTTTACTGGCGACGTTGAGGGAGGAGAGGATGGCGAGGAGGTCGGGGGTGTAGTCGTGCAGAAAAAGGGGACGGGAGTCTTTTGCGACTGGGGGCGTTGATTCAGTAGAAGCTCGCGAGTCGTAAAAGACTCCCGTCCCCTTTTTTCGCGGCGTAAAGGTTGCGCGGCGAACGACTGGCGGGCGGCCTTCGTGCAAGAAACTCATAGGCAAGTCGCCCACCGTCTCGCCCATATACTTCAACACCAAACGCCCCGTCGGTTCGAAGCGGCCGATCGCGGTGGCTTCGACGCCTTCGCTGGCGCAGAGTTGTTCCAACTCGGGCCACTTGTCGTCGGGCACGCTTAGCACCATGCGTTCTTGCGCTTCGCTGATCCAGATTTCGGTGTAGCTGAGGCCAGCGTATTTCACCGGGGCGCGGTCGAGGTGGACTTCGGCGCCGATCTTTTCGCCCATCTCGCCGACGGCGCTGCTGAAGCCGCCGGCGCCGCAGTCGGTGATCGCGGTGAACAGGCCGCGGTCGCGAGCCGCCAGGATCACGTCGAGGACTTTTTTCTCTTCGATGGCGTTGCCGATTTGGACGGCGCCGCCGGAGAGGGATTCGCTTTCGTGGGTCAGTTCGGCGCTGCTGAAGGTGGCGCCGTGGATGCCGTCGCGCCCCGTTCGGCCGCCGACGGCGACGATGAGGTCCCCGGCTTGCGGTTCCTTGAACGACTTGTCGCGGGGGATGAGGCCGACGTTGCCGCAGTAGACCAGCGGGTTGCCGAGATAGCGGGGGTCGAAGAAGACGGCGCCGTTGACGGTGGGGATGCCCATGCGATTGCCGTAGTCGCGCACGCCCTCGACGACGCCGCGCATGACGAGCTTCGGATGAACGACGCCTTCGGGAAGCAGATCGTGCGGCGTGTCCGGCGGGGCGAAGCAGAACACGTCGGTATTGCAAATCGGCTTGGCCCCCAAACCCGTTCCGATGGTGTCGCGGATGACGCCGCCAAGGCCCGTGTTGGCGCCGCCGTAGGGTTCCAGCGCCGAGGGGTGATTATGGGTCTCGACCTTGAAGGCGATGTTGAAGTGGTCGTCGAAGCGGACGATGCCGGCGTTGTCCTTGAAGACGCTGACGCACCAATCGTCGTCGCCCCACTGCTTGCGCAGTTGCTCGGTCGCGGCGAAGATGGTTTCCTTGAGCATGTTTTCAAACTGCCGTTCGCCGCGTTCATCTCGATAGGCGATGCGGCCGGCGAGCGTCTTGTGGCTACAGTGTTCGCTCCAGGTTTGGGCGATGGTTTCTAGTTCGACGTCGGTGGGGTCGCGGCCGGGGGGCGCTAAGCCGCAAGCGGCGGATGCAAAGAAGCGCTGGATGGTGCGCATTTCTTCGAGTTGGAGGTAGAGCTGGCCTTCTTTGCTGAGGCGCATGAGGCCGGCGTCGTCGAGATCGCGAATGGGCACGGTGCGGAGCTCGAAGCGGTACTGTCCGCCGGATTGCAGGCGATCGAAGGGGAGCGCTCCCAAGATGACTTGCTCGATGGCGTCGTTGGCGAGAAGTTCTTGGCCGATCGCACAGACCTCCGTGTCCGTGGCGTCGGCGAGCCAATACTTGCGGAGTGTGCGGACGGCGTCGACGTTCCAGCCGAAGTCGCGTATGGCGGCTTCGGCGCTTTGGGCGACGGGGTCCATGACGCCGGGTTTGAGCAGGATCTGCACGAGCTGCGGGTCTCGATCGGCGCGGGCGCCCGTTTGGACTGGTCGCTTAAGCGAACAGTCCGAAGCAGAGGGCGGCGTCGTTAACACGGGGTCGCCGACTTGGGCGACGACGGCGGTTTCGGTGACGGTGTCCGCGAAGAGTTCCTTCGCCAACCGCTCGACTCGGTCGCGAGTAAGTTCGGCGCCTTGCACGAGGAAACCACTGGCGGCGGCCACGGTCACGTTCTCGGCGAGGCCGAGCGCCGCGATGTCGGCGGAGACGTTTTGGCTTTCGCGATCGGGCAGTCCTTCGCGCCCATGGAGGTCAATCTCCCAAAGCATCTCGAATCCGTTTGGCTTCTTGCAGTTCGGTGGTGAGGGCGGCGACGTCGCCGCCGCTAATCGCTTCGTCCAGAGCGGCGAGGCGATGCTCGAATCGGCGCAGGGCGTCGATCACGGCGGCGCGGTTCTGGTTGAAGATTTGCGTCCAGAGCTGCGGGTCGCCGGCGGCGATCCGCGTGGTGTCGCCCCAACCGGTGGCGGCCAGTCGCAGCCATTCTTCAGGCGTGGCCGAGGCGAGCGCGGCGGCGATCAGATGCGGCAAGTGGCTGGTGGCGGCCAGCGCCCGGTCGTGCTCTTCGGGCGAGAGCAGCGCGACTTCGGCGCCGAGCGATTCCCAGAATTCCTTCACGCGCTCGACGAGGCCGGGCGGGGTGTGGTCTTCGGGGGTGACCACCACGGTGCGGCCCTCGAAGAGACCTGCGCGGGCATGTTCGGGGCCCGTGCGATGGTCGCCGGCGAGGGGATGGCTGCCGATGAAGTGGCCTGGGGAATGGGGAATGGGAAATGGAGAATGGGGGTCGAGGGATGAGGGTTCGCGGAGTTGGCGGCAGATTTCCGCCTTTGTGCTGCCGGCGTCGGTGATGGTGGCTCGCGGGGCGGCTGCCGCGACCGCTCGAACGGTGTCGACGATCATCCCCACCGGCGTGGCGACGATCACAAAATCGGCGCCCTCGACTCCCGAAACAAGATTGGTCGTCGTCCAATCGACTGCGCCTCGCTCCTTCGCCCGATCCAGGCTCGCCGCACGCCGGCCGATGCCGATCACCTGCTCCGCTAGCCTGCGGGATCGCAGCGCTAAACCAATCGACCCGCCGATCAGTCCGACTCCGACGATGGCGATGCGTGCGGGCACAGGTGGGACTGGGGGCTCGGGGTTGGGGACTGGGGACTGGGGAATGGGGATGATCGAGCAGGTTGGCATATGACCGGATAATGTGGCGGTGACGCGGCCGCTTTGGCGACCTCTGTTCCGACCGCAGCCTCCATCCCCCAGACCCTAGCCCCCGAATTTTAGCAAATGGCGCCGCGGTTGCATGGGGGTATTAACGAAGGCGGGCCGGCGGCGCAAAGTTTCGTGCCAACAAAAGCCGATGCATTTGTCGCGGAGCCACGCTTAGCAAGGGAGAGGGGTCTCTCGGTGGCGTCGCGAGCCGCGGCCAAATTTTGGGTCGCGTCGTCTGAATGGGCCGGTCGTGCCGGCCTGTAGAGGACCAGACGCTCGCTACGACCGGCCCCAAGCGTCCAAATTCGCCAACCGGCAGAGGCGCTTGATCGAGCTATGACGGCAGGGGAGAAAATCGCAATGCAGTCGCTCCGCATTATCCGCAAAGGCGCGAACACGCACTACAATACTAGCGTGCCGGCGATGTTCGCCGGCCGCTGGCGCAAGGGATTCAGTCGATGCCATCGGTTTGCAGGCAAAGGGAGTTGCGCAGTCTCGCGGTCTTTCCAGGTGGAGGGCGGTAGGGTGTTGCGCACGTTGGGATTATCACTGGCAGTGTTCGCCTGTTCGGTGGCGGGGGTTTCCGCGCAAGAGTGGGCGGAGAAGATGTTCGACAAGCTCGACCACGACTTCGCGACGGTCGCCCGTGGCTCCGACACGGTACACAAGTTTGAGATCACCAATCTCTATAAGCAGGATATGGTGATCTCGGGCGTTCGCTCGGGTTGTAGCTGTACGTCGCCGTCGATCGAGCCCGCCAGCGGCAAGCCGGCGGCGAACGGCCAGGTGGTGCTAAAGACGCACGAAAAGGCATACGTCGTCGCCCGCTTCAACACCCGGACGCACGTCGGGCAGAAGGGCGCCACGCTCACGGTAATGTTTTCATCGCCCTACTCGGCGGAGGTGCAACTGCACGTTCACGGCAACATCCGCAGCGACGTTGTGTTTAATCCGGGGGCCATTGAGTTCGGCGAAGTGAACGAAGGCGAGCCGACCGAACAACGGGTGACCGTGCAGTACGCGGGACGGCCGACGTGGGAGATCGTCGACGTGACGAACGATAACGATAACTTTGAAGTGGAGCTGCTCGAGGCGGAACGGAGCGGCAATCGCGTGGCCTACAACCTCGTCGTGCGGCTCAAGGGCAATCTGCCGGCCGGGTACGTTAAAGATCAGTTGACGGTGGTCACGAACGACAGCCGGCCCGAGAGCCAGCGGATCCCGCTGTTCGTAAGCGGGCGTGTGCGACCGGAGTTTTCGGTGACGCCGGCGCAGTTGGTGCTGGGCGAAATGGCGCCGGGCTCGCATGTAACGCGGAAGATCGTCGTCCGCGGCAAGGAGCCGTTCAAGATCGTCAACGTGACCTGTGGAGAGGATTGCTTTGGGTTTAAGACCGATACCGCGGAATCTCGCAAGGTCCATTTCGTCGACGTGACGTTCACCGCGGGCGAACAGCCGGGCAAGCTGCAAACGCCGATTAAGATCGTGACGGACCGCGAGAGTCGCGGCGCCACATGCGTAGCCTCGGCGACGGTGGTGGCGCCTGAAGTTCAGGAAGTAGCCCCGGCGTCGGCGACGGAGCCGGCGGCGGAGACGGCAGCAGTCGGCAACGTGCGGACGGCTTCGACGCCGTAGCGTTGTTGCGTCGGTGCTAGCAAGGATTCATTCAAACGGCGTCTGCGCACCGGGTGCAGGCGCCGTTTTGGCGTTTGCGCTCGCGATTGACGCAACTCGCCTGCATTGACATAATCCCCGCCCCGCTGCGGCGGAACTCGTCTTGCTGGTTTTAGTTACCGCGTCGTCCGCTTTATGGCGCTACCACTCACTCGTCGTGCGGTCCGTGCCGCGCGCGCTTTCTGCGCGTGCATGCTCTTGCACTGCGCGGTTGGGATGCCGCCGTCGACGTGCGCGCAGGAAATGGATGCGGACTTGATGGACGACGCCTCGACTTCGCGCTCACTGGCGGAAGAATTGCCGCTGGGGGATGCGGGTCCGAACGATGCGGAGTTCCTCGATCCCGATTCGGCGCAGTTCGACACCGAGTGGCCCAGCGATACGACGTCGCTCTACGGCGAGGAAGGCGCGGAGGACGTTCGCCCCTTCGACCGGATGCGGAAGTGGGGATTTCGCCATTCGTCGACCGAGGGCCGGTTCATCGACAAGAGCGTGCCGCTCGCCTACAGCAGTTGGCTCAATCGGCCCTATCACATCGACTGGTTTGTCGGCCCGCTGCTGAGCGATAATCCGGTGAGCGGGCGGGTGAATCAATCGAACGATGTGTTCGGCGGGATACGCGCCGGTTGGGACTTTGACTACTACTGGGGCATCGAGTGGCGGTTCGGCTGGGCCGCCCCGGACGTCTTCGTCGACGGCGTGAGCGACACTCTCGAAGGCGATTACTTCGTCAGCGACATTAGCTTCGTGTATTACCCGTGGGGCGACACGAAGGTTCGGCCCTATTTTCAATGGGGCCTCGGCGTGACGCAGCTCGATTTGCTGCACGAGGACGGCCAGCCGCAACAGGCGACGTTGTTGGGGATGCCGTTTGGCGTGGGCGTGCAGTTCTCGCAAAACCGCTGGCTGGCGTGGCGGCTGGAGATTGTCGACAACCTCGCCTTTGGCGGCGACGGCGTCGATACGCTGAACAATTTCGTCTTCGCCGCCGGCATGGAGATGCGACTAGGGGCGCGGCCCAATTCGTATTGGCCGTGGCGATCGAGCCGAACGATCTGGTAGGGTGGGAGAAGCTTTTAGCTATAAGCTGTCGGCTATTAGCCAGAAAACACCCGCCGCGAGCCGTCTTTGGCTTCATCGACTTTCACTCCTGAACCGCTGCGCGTGGCCATTATCGGCGGCGGCATCAGCGGGCTGGCGGCGGCTCATCGGCTGCGGCGGTTATTGCCGCGCGCGGAGTTGCGGCTGTTCGAGGCCGGCGATCGACTGGGCGGACCACTTCATACGCTGCGGTCGGGCGATTCGCTGTTGGAGCAAGGCGCCGACAGCTTCCTCATCAAGACGCCGTGGGCGCTGGAACTGTGCCGCGAGTTGGGATTGGCCGATCAACTCGTGCCGACGAACGAGCAGCTTCGCCGCGCGCTGGTGGTACGCGACGGGAAGTTGCTGCCCGTGCCGGACGGGTTCGTGTTGATGCGGCCGCAGAATCTCTCGGCCATGCTGCGCACGCCGGTGCTGAGCGTCGCGGGCAAGCTGCGATTGCTTGCCGAACCGCTGATTCGCGCGCCGGCCGCTGCGAACGATCCCGATTACGACGAGAGCGTGGCGAGTTTCGCCACGCGGCGGTTGGGGCGCGAAACCTACGAGCGGCTGGTGCAGCCGCTGATCGCGGGCATCTTTGTCGCGGATGCGAAGCGGCTGAGCCTGGCGGCGACGTTTCCGGAGTTTTTGGAAGCGGAGCGGGAGTTTGGGAGTCTGTGGAGATCGGTGCGAGCGGGTGGGAGCGCTAAGCCGCAAGTGGCGGCGCGGTATGGGCAGTTCGTTTCGCTGCGCGGCGGGATGAGTGCGTTGGTTGAGGCGCTGGCTGCGACGCTGCCGGGCGGCGCCGTTCGTCTGGGAACGCGCGTCGACCGCGTTTCACGGAGCGGGCCGAAAAAGTGGTCTTTGGAGACGCGGGACGATTCACCACCTGACGTTTACGACGGCGTCGTCTTTGCAACGTCTGCGTCGCAAGCGGCGCGGCTGCTCGAAACGCTGGATGCTGAGCTTGGCGAACGACTGGCGCGGATCGAATACGCCAGCAGTGCGGTGGTGACGCTCGTGTACCGGCGCGAGCAGATCGCGCACCCGCTCGATGCCTTTGGCGTCGTCATCCCGGCGATTGAAAACCGACCGATCATCGCCGCGAGTTTTCTGAGCGTTAAGTTTCCGAGCAGCGCTCCGCGGGACCGCACCGTCATTCGCGTCTTTGGCGGCGGCGTGCTGCGGCCAGACGTCGTTTTTCGGGACGATGAGAATCTCATTTCCATGTCACGACTTGAACTTGCCGTTCTCATCGGCGCCCGCGGCGAGCCTTTGGAAACTCACGTCGCGCGCTGGCGGAACTCGATGCCGCAGTACGAGGTGGGGCACCTAAAGTTGGTGACAGACATTGAGGGGCGCGTTTGCGCACACCACGGTTTGCACCTGGCGGGGAGCGGTTATCGCGGCGTCGGCATCCCGCAGTGCGTGCGCAGCGGGCAGACGGCGGCGGAGCGACTGGCGGAGCAGTTAGCCCTGCCCTAGTTCGCCCTACCGCCACCGCAAATCGGCCAAACGCTGATCCTCGGCGACTTCAACTTCCAGCTTCGAGTTCGCAGCGAACGGGGCGGCCCCGAACAGGCCGTCGATTTCGGCGAGACGGCGTACGTTTTCCTCGAGCTGCGAATCGCTGCGCAGGGCCGCCTCAATCTCGCCGGCGAGCGGGTGGTCGTCGTCGACGAACACGTCGCCCGTTGCGTTGTCGACTTCAAGGGTGACGCGATCGCCTGACGGCAAGCCTAGCGCCTGAAGCAACTCTTGCAGTTGCCGAGCGACCTGCTGCTGGAGCGACTCCGGCTCCGTATCATCTGTGAAGTCGTCCACCGACGCCGTCGGCTCGGCGGCCTTCGCGGCCATCTGCATGAGCAGCTCAAACGGCGTGGCGGCCGCATCGGCGGTTCGTCCCGCAAGGTCGATCGCGCTGGCCGCCGCCGGCGCCGCTAAGAGGCCGAAAAGAGAGTTCATGGGCTAGTCATCGGCCACCGAGGAATCGGCCAATGAGCTAATTCGGGTCGAGTTTGCCGCCGCATGCAGCGGTAGCAGTGCTACCGGGCCTGCTTGGCAATCCGCTCGCCGTCGGGCGATTGCAGATCGAGTTGAGCGCGGCGGGCTTCAATCTGCTGGCGTAGGAACCGCAGGTCTTCGTCGGCCAGTTCGGCGTAACGGACCGATTGCGAAGGACCGTCGTCGCTCGAAAACTCGACGCGATCGGACGTTACGCTCGCGATGCGGCCCGTGATCTGCATCCTACCGTTGGCCATGCTCCACGGGCGCGATGCGTTGCTCGCCCAGCCGCCGGGGAGCGTTAGAATGTCGATCGACGTTGTCGGGCCGAAAAGCTGGTCGTAATCCGGCGTGGTCGAGGGCTCTTCTTCGGTGGCGGGCGTCGCTTCCTCGGTCGCTGGCTCGGCCGGTTCCGTCGTCGCGGCGGGCTGCTGTTCAGACGGCGGTTGTACTTCGGTTTCGCTCGACGTGTCGGGAAAGAGCTCGTCGAAGGGGCCTGGCTGCGGCGTGGCCGGCGCACGCTCAGGCGGCGCTTCCG
>JBGSYU010000064.1:0-4525 GCA_041750715.1 Lacipirellula sp. | reverse complement strand
ATGCAGAAGTCATGTTCCTCGGTCCCACGCCGTACTTGAGCAGGGCGGACAGCCCGTTTCCGGTGGATGGGAGCAATCCGACGTTTTTTCTGGAGGATTTCGAGGATGGGGAGTTGAATACGCCGGGGATTCGACAGCAGGATATCTTTCCGCCCGAGTTTGGCGGCGTCTTCGTCGGTTCGGTAATGTCGCCAGGGACGTTTACTGATTCCGTTGACGCCGATGATGGCGTCATCGACGGCGATGGGCGTGGCGGTCATTCCTTTCGGTCAGGCATCCAATTGTTTATTGATACCTTTCCACCCCGCCAGCAGTCTCTGATACTTTTCGCCTTCGATGAATCAGTTCTTGGATTCTTGCCTAACGCATTTGGCTTCGTTTGGACCGATGGTCGCGAGAACGCTAGTCTGCTGCTAACTGTGACCACGCGGTCCGGAACTCAATTGAGCACGCCAATTTTTGAGGTTGGCGATGCCGTGCGAGATGGGACCACGAATGATGATCGCTTCGTTGCGATAACCACCATGGAAGGCATCGCTTCCGCGAGGATTGTGAGCGGCTACACGGGTACCAGCCCTTCAAGCGATTTCATTGAAGTTGATCACGTTCAGTATGGAGTTTTAGTTCCAGAGGCGCGGACACGTGCCAGCGCCATAGTTGGCGTGCTCGTGTCAGCTTTTTTTCACTTTTTGAAGGCCAGGAGGAGCACCGATGAGACGAAAGCTATCTGTTGAACGTTTGGAGCAGCGAGTGAATTTGTCCGGCAGCGACTATTTGTCCGACTACGTCGATATCGGCCAACTCGATTTTGAACCAACGTACACTACGGTCGATTCCCCGACGAATCATGTGACTCCGCGAGGAACTTCACTTGATGGCGTCGTTAAGTTGACGATTCAGGCGGCTACGGGCACTTTCCTCGGTAGCGGTACATTGTTGCCAACTGGCCGACATATTCTGACGGCCGCTCACAACATCACAGGCGTGGACGAACAGCCAGTCGGGACTGTAAGCAGCATTATCGCGACTTTCGAACTACCAACGGGTGACGTCACGAGATCGGCTTCACTTGGCAGCATTTCTGTGCATCCGAGTTGGAATGGTGTGCTAGAGCTAGGGAACGATCTAGCGATAATTGAACTGACGACAGACGCTCCGGCAACGGTACAACGGTTCGATATCTTCCGTGCCACGACGGAACTACAGTCGGTTGGAGAAAAGGCTGGTTACGGTCAGTCGGGTCAAGGCGTCGTTACCATTGGGCCAGGCACGAAACGTGATGGGCAAAACCGCTACGAGCTGTATTTGGGGAACACTCAAACCGCAGCAAGCGTGCTGCTTTATGATTTTGACAATGGGAGTTCGTCGAACGACACCTTTGGCCTAGTTGCCTCGCGGCCAAATACTGGCCAGGGAACCGATGAGGTGATGACCGCCCCAGGCGATTCCGGCGGGCCTACCTTCCTCAGCGGTCGAATCGCGGGAGTTACATCCTTCCGTACGGCTGCAGCGAGCGGGGATGCAGTCCCAGGTTTAAATTCAAGCTTTGGGGAAATCGGCGGCGATACTCGCGTATCAATATTTGCGTCGTGGATTGATGCCATTATCGACGTTGCTGGCGCGCCGAAGGTGATGAATGTCACCGTCAGCGGTTCGGCCTCGATTCATGCGCCATTCTCGTTTGACACGGTGGACGGTTCCGGCCTTCAGCTTCGCACGGTGCCAGTGGGCGGAGCCAACCGCGTCGCCGTCCAGTTTAGCGAGCATGCCCTGAACGTCGGGGCCGGCAGCTTGACGTTAACGGGTCTGGCGCTGGTGACCTTGCCCCAGTTGGCCACCACAGGCGGGTTCGTTTATAGTCCTACCACGCACGTCGCCACGTGGACGTTCAGCGCGCCGCTGACGGCGGACCAATACCTGATCTCGCTGGCCGACACCGTGACCGACGTCGCCGGCAATGCGCTCGACGGCGAATGGACCAATCCGTTCAGTCTCTCGACGACCAACGGCGCCATGAGCGAGTTTCCCTCCGGCGACGGCACGGCCGGCGGCGACTTCAACTTCGTGATGACCATCCTGCCGGGGGATGCGAACTTGAGCAACTGGGTGGAAGGGTATGACTATCTGATCTTGCAGGCCAATTACGGACAGACCGGCCGCACCTTCACGCAGGCAGACTTCACTGGCGACGGGGCCGTCAACACCCCCGATTTCTCTTTATTTTCCGCGAACTACGGGAGGAACTTTTTGTTCTTGGTCTATGCCGACTTCGATGGCGACGGCGACGTGGATAACACGGATTACAGCATTTGGTCGCAGAACTTTGGCGTGGGCGACTCGCATAGCGAAGGAGACGCCGACGGAGATGGCGGCGTCGACGGGGATGACTGGGCGATTTGGCAGCGACAACAGGGGCTACGGTTGGCCTGGGTCGCCTAAGCGAACTGCCAGCACATGGCATACGGCGATCGTGAGTATCTCCGGAAAGGCGCTCGACCCATAAAAGATGGCCCCGGCGTTCGAATGCCTAGGCCATTTCCGCGACAACGAAGTCGACGGAGTCGATTTTCTCATCTGGCAACGGAACTCCCGCCTGGGCGACTGCGCTTCGCGGTTCGAAGGCGACGTCGACCGCGTCGACGTGGAGCTGTTCGGCAAGACTATCGCGGACCATTGATCGGTAGAGCGGGGGCTACGCACCCACCATTTACTGTCACGATCCGTATCCGCGCAGAATTCAAGCAGCCGCTTGCGGTGCGCGGGACCGGAGGTGCGAAGCGCCGGCCTTACTTGTCGCCCTTCGCCCGCGCCTGCATGCGCGCCCCCGGCAGCGCCAATTCGTTGAATCGGTCCACTGGCTCGTTGGCCGTCCAGGCGATTCCGCGCAAGAGCAGCACACGGAATAGCGGATCGTCAAACGTCCACGAGTAGTGTCCGGGGATCGACACGAAAATTCGTCCGCCGCCATGCTCGCGGGTCCAGAACAGCGGGCGCGGCTCGCCTTCTTCCATGCCGCTTGCCAGCAGCGTGATCCGCTGCGGATCGCCGATCGAGTTCCAATAGCTCTCGTCGTAAAAATGCACCTGCTCGAAGTTCCGCGCAATGGGATGGACGCCGTTCGGAACGAAGTCGACGTCCAGCGGCCCGTGGCGAAATTTCGATCGGCCGCCTTGCCACGCCAGGCCAATCCGCTCGGCGAACCCGGCGCCATCCTGGCCGCCGTCGACCGCGTAATGAATGAACGACGCCCCGCCGCCGCGAGCGAGAAAGGCGTCGAGATCCTGCGCTCGCTCCGGCGTCCAGTCGCCTTTTTGAAAGAAGACCAACGCATCCGCTGTTTTCAAATCGTCCGCGCCGGGCCAGTCGTCCGCCGTCGTCACGCGCACGCCGTCGGCCATTTCCAGCAGTTCCGTCCATGCTTTCTTCCACGCGGGGTAGTCGTGCTCGCCCGGCCCGTGGTCCTTCGTCCCGGCCACCAGCACTACATGCAGCGGTCGCGATGATTCTACCTTTACCGTCTCGCTGCCCGCGAGCACCGCTTCCACCTCCGCCATCCGCCGCGGCGGGGGCGGCGGCAGGTCGCCATACACGGGCATCGTCGGCGGCGCCACCAGCAGGAACGTCATGAGATCGCGCAGCCGCGCTTCGCCTATCGCCTTGGGAATTCCCTCCGGCATGATCGACTGCGCCGAATGCTCGAGGTATTGGACGTCGTCCTTGTCGACGATCGTCTCCTTCCCCTGCTGATCGGCGACGATCAGGCGATCGCCATCCGTCCGCACTGTGCCGGCGAGCGCGCGGCCTTCTTTCAGCAGCACCGTCTGCGAGACGAAGTCCGGATTGATCGCAAAGCTTGGCTGCGTCACGTCGCGCAGCACCGACGCATAGTCGCGCTGCGGCAGGTTGGAAAGATCGGGCCCGATCGTGCCGCCGACGCCGCGCATCGCATGGCACTTCGAGCAGCCCGCCGTTGAACCGTAGAATTCCTTCTCGCCACGCAGCCAACTGCCGCCTTTGAGTTCGGGCAACTCGCGGTTGCTGACTAGGTCCGTCGTCGAAGTAGCATCGTGCTTCGCCCAGGGGAGCAAGAAGCGACGAAGTTGGAGCGCGCGAGGGCGCTCGTCCTCATTGGTGTGGTACGCGACGCTCAGGGATATTCCGTCCCAAGTCGCGGGCGTGCTCAGCTTCACCTCCAGCAGTCGCGACTTCTGATTGCCCCTAATGACAACGACGTGAGCGTCGTCAATCGACTGGACGCTGCCGGCCTTACCGTCAAGCGTTACTTCGATGGGTAAATTGGCGCGGAACGTGAGCGTGACTTCTTCCAGTGCTGGTTCGTAGTCGATCGTCGTGCCCGGTTGCAGAGCCGGATGGAGCATGTCCTTCAGGTCGACGGCGGTTCGCAGCGTGAGAGTCCCGCCTCCACTTAGGCTTTGCCAGAGTGGGTCATGGACGGCGCTAGCTTGGGTCAATTGCTGAGCGATGCTCAGGTCGATGTGCGGGAGCCAGCCTTGCCAGGGCTCGC
>JBGSYU010000063.1:0-16924 GCA_041750715.1 Lacipirellula sp. | reverse complement strand
CCTAACCCCTCCCCACAAGGGGGAGGGGGACAGTCCCTCACCCATCTCGCCCAGTGGTGTCACCGCTACGCCCCCGCCGCCGGTCTTGAAACCAGCCAGCCGTGCGAAACCCTTCTGCTCGATGCCACCAATCTCGCTCCTCTCTACGGCAGCGAAGAGCTCTTCGTCTCGCAAGTGATGCAAGGCGTTCGCCGCTGGGGACTCGATGCTCGTGCCGCCTTGGCCGCAACCATCGGCGCCGCGTGGGCGCTCGCCCACTATGAAGTATCAAACCACGATCAACCGGCTATCGCGCCGAGCGACCAAACGCATGCGGCGTTAATCCCGCTTCCGATCGCCGCGTTGCGATTGCCAGAGGGCTTACTCGAGACGCTGCAAAACTTAGGCGTGCAGCGCATCGCCGAGCTGCTCGCTCTGCCGCGCGAGCAACTGCGGTCGCGGTTCGGGCCGCTCTTGCTCACGCGAGTCGATCAGGCGTTGGGAACAGCTCGCGAAGTCTTCATCGCGGTCGACCCGCCGGAAGAGTTTACCGTCGAGCAGACGCTCGAGTTCCCGCTCGCCGATCGCGAGATGCTGCATCGTGTGGTCGAGACGCTGCTGGGGCGACTGGCGTGGCTTCTGGCGGCCCATTGCGCCGGCGCACTTTGCGTAGCGTGCCAATTCGAGTGCGAAGGCGCCCCGGCCGCGGAGTTCGAAGTCGGCCTGTTTCAACCCACGGCCAATCCGCGGCATCTCCTGGAAATCGTCGAGCTGGAGATGGAACGGCTTCGCCTGCGAGCGCCGGCGACCGCCGTAACGGTTCGCGCCGTGCGGCACGCGCCGCTCGCCGAGCGGCAGGGAGTTTTGTTCGATCGGGAGAGGAATCTGGAAAGTTCCTTGCAACTGGCGGCGCTGGTGAACCGTTTAACCGGGCGGCTCGGTCGCGGAGCGGTGGTTCGCTGCCGCTTGCGGCGCGAAGCGCAACCCGAGTTGGCGTATGCCCACGATCCGCTTGTTGACGCTAAGCCGCAAGCGAGCCCCCTGGCGAAGATCCGCTTCAGCGGTCGCGGCCCCACGCTGGGTCCCCTCGACCGCCCGCTTTACCTGCTACGACGGCTGGCGGCCTTGGAGTCGCTCTCCGTAATCCCCGACGGCCCGCCAATTCAATTTCGCCGCGATGGTCGGCTTCATATCGTTGCACGGCACTGGGGCCCCGAGCGCATCGAAACCGGTTGGTGGCGCGGCCGCAGCGCCGGGCGAGATTACTACCGCGTTGAAACGACCGAAGGCCACCGCTTCTGGCTCTTCCGCCGCCGCCACGACGGCCGCTGGTTTTTACACGGCTTATTTGGATGAAAACAGAAGAGATGCAACCATGAATTACGCCGAGCTTCATTGCCGAACTAACTTTTCTTTCTTGGAGGGAGCGTCGCATCCCGACGAGTTGGTCGAGCGCGCCGTTCAGCTCGGTTACGCCGCACTGGCGATCACCGACGTCAACAGTCTCGCCGGCGTGGTGCGGGCGCATGGCCGGGCGAAGGATACGGGGCTGAAGCTGCTGATCGGCGCCGAGATCACTCCCGTCGACGCGGCGCGCGTGGTGCTGTGGGCGAGCGATCGCGCCAGCTATGGCCGGCTGGCGCGGCTGCTGACCGTCGGCCGCCGTCGGGTGGAGAAAGGGCAGTGTGAACTGACGCTGGATGACGTCGCCGAGTACGGCAACGGCCTACTTGCCGGCGTCCTGCCGCATACGCTGCAGCCCCGGGCTCTGCCCGGGGGTTCTTCTTGCAGTAACGGAGAACTTCGCGTTCAGGACCCCCCGGCAGAGCCGGGGGCTGATGAGTCCCTACACGCTTACCGCGACATCTTCAACGACCGCGCTTACCTGCTTGCCGAGTTCCACTACGGCTTCAGTGATGATCGACGGCGGGAAGAGTTGTTGCAACTCTCGCGAGTCAGTCGATTGCCGTTGGTCGCTGCGGGCGACGTTCACTATCATGCCCCCGAACGCATGCCGCTGCAGCATGTGCTCACCGCCATTCGGCACGGCACGACGGTCGCCGAATTGGGCGAGCGCTGCCTACCGAACGCCGAGCGGCATCTCCGTTCGCTCGAGCAATTGCAAATCCTCTTCGCCGAGATTCCTAACGCCCTCGACCGCACCATTGAAATCGCCGACCGCTGTCGCTTCTCGCTCGACGAATTGCGGTACGAGTATCCCGAGGAGCTGGCCCCCCCGGGCGAAACGCCGATTGTCCACCTCCGCCGTCTCGCCTGGGAAAAAGCCGCCGACCGCTACCCGGACGGCATCCCGGAGAAAGTTCGCGGCCTGTTGAAGCACGAGCTGGCGATGATCGAAACGCTAAAGTACGAGGCGTTCTTTCTCACCGTTTACGACCTCGTGCGATTCGCCCGTTCGCAAAACATCTTGTGCCAGGGCCGCGGGTCGGCGGCGAACTCGGCCGTGTGCTACTGCCTGGGCGTGACGGCCGTCGACCCCAACGAGCACGAAATGCTCTTCGAGCGATTCATGAGCCAAGAGCGCCAAGAGGCGCCCGACATCGACGTCGACTTCGAGCACGAGCGGCGCGAAGAAGTGCTGCAATATCTCTACAACAAATACGGCCGCGAGCGAGCCGGCCTGGCGGCGACGGTCATCTGCTACCGCAACCGCAGCGCGGTGCGCGACGTGGGCAAGGCCTTGGGGCTGTCGTTGGGGCAAGTCGACGAGTTGGCGAAGAACGTCGACTTCCGGAGCGAAGGGACGTTGCTCAGCCAGCGGTGCGCGCAGAGCGGCGTCGACCCCGATTCGCGGCTGGGGCGGCAGTTGATCTTTCTGGTGAACGAGCTGATCGGTTTCCCGCGGCACCTGTCGCAGCATGTGGGCGGCATGGTGATTACCCAAGGCCCGCTGTGCGAGCTCGTGCCGATCGAAAACGCCGCGATGCAGGGTCGCACGGTCATTCAGTGGGACAAAGACGATCTCGACGAGCTGGGTATTCTCAAGGTCGATTGCCTGTGCCTGGGCATGCTCACCGCGATCCGCCAATGCTTTGACTTGGTCGAGCGCTCCACCGGTCGGCGGCTCTCGATCGACGCAATCCCCGCCGACGACAAGCCGGTGTACGAGATGATCTGCCGCGCCGACACCGTGGGCGTCTTTCAGATTGAAAGCCGCGCCCAGATGAGCATGCTGCCGCGGCTACGGCCGGAGCGATTTTACGATCTGGTGATCGAGGTGGCGATCGTGCGACCGGGGCCGATCCAGGGGAACATGGTGCATCCTTACCTTCGCCGTCGCAACAATGAGGAGCCGGTCGAATATCCCAGCAACGAAGTGCGAAACGTCCTCGAGCGCACGCTCGGCGTGCCGTTGTTTCAGGAGCAGGCGATGCAATTGGCGATCGTCGCCGCAGGCTTCTCGCCGGGCGAGGCTGACCAACTGCGGCGGGCGATGGCCGCGTGGCGGCGGCCCGGCATGATCGACGACTATCGCCAGCGGCTGATCGGAGGGATGCTCGCCAAGGGGTACGCGCCGGACTTCGCCCAGCGGCTGTTCGAGCAGATCCGCGGCTTCGGCGAGTACGGCTTTCCCGAGTCGCACGCGGCAAGTTTCGCGAAGCTGGCGTACGTTTCGGCATGGCTCAAGCACTACTACCCCGCGGCGTTCACGGCGGCGCTGATCAACAGCCAGCCGATGGGGTTTTATGCACCGGCGCAGTTGGTTCGCGATGCAAGAGAGCATGGAGTTGAGATTCTGCCGGTGGACGTCAACCATAGTCAGTGGGACTGCACCTTGGAATTTGAACCACGACGACACGACGAACACGACGTGAAAACAAGAACTTTGGAGAATTCGTTTTGCAACTCTTCTCCTTCGTCGTGCCCGTCGTGTCGTCGTGGTGAAATCCTTCTGCGATTGGGAATGCGAATGATCCGCGGTTTCTCTGAGGCTGATGCGGCGGCGATCGAAGGGGCGCGAACGAAGCCGTTTCATTCCATCGCCGATCTCACCGCTCGCGCCGGGCTCGGCCGAGCGGTCGTAAAACGTCTCGCCGAGGCCGACGCCTTTGGTTCGCTCGAGCTCAATCGCCGCGCCGCGCTGTGGCAAGCGCTCGACCAAACGCCGCACGTCGAGGACTTGCCGCTGCTGGCGTCGCTCGAACGGGCGGACTCTTCGACGCCGGCGCTGCCGACGCTCACGCCGCAGCAAGAGGTGTACGCCGACTATCGCTCCTCGGGCCTGTCGCTGCGCAAGCATCCGATGTCGTTCTTCCGTGCGGAACTGGACGAACTCAAGATCACGCCGGCGGTCGAGCTGGTCCGCCAGCCGCACGGCTGTTCGATCAAGGTGGCGGGCCTGGTTCTCATGCGGCAACGGCCGGGGACCGCGAAGGGCATCACTTTCGTCACGCTCGAAGATGAAACGGGCGTCGCGAACCTCATTATTCACCTCCACGTCTGGAAAAAGTACGAACTCGCCGCCAGGCGGGCCTCGGCGCTCATCGCCGAGGGCCGCTTGGAGCGCAAGGACCAGGTGGTCCACATCCTCGTCCGCCGCCTGGAGGATTTGCAATCGCGCGTGAAGCGACTGCATCATCGCTCGCGGGACTTCCGGTAGCGCACGCCTTGACAGCGCAAACCTCACGCATGAGTATGGCCAGACAAAAATAGCCCGGCCATCCTGGCCGGGCGCCCAAGGGCGACGGCGCCATAACTGGGCAGGAAAACACGCCGAGCCAGGATGACTCGGCTATATCTCCTGTCCACAATCTCCGGAGGCGACTGTGATATTTCGAGCGCTGGCGTTGACGTCGTTGATGTTGGCAACCGCGCGGCCATGCATGGCGGAGGAACAACCGGCAGAGTTCTTCCCGCTCATGGCCTGGGATGCCCCTCCGAACGACCCGGAAGTGTTCAAGACGATGCGCGCGTGCGGGCTCACCATCGCCGGCTTCGTGCCGCCAGCGGGGCTAGATGCCTGCCACGCCGCAGGACTTAAGGCGATCGTCAGCGATCCGCGGACTAACGGCTACGATTGGACCAACGTCGACCCCACGACCGCCCGTCAGCAGGTGACCGAGGTCGTCGATTTGGTAAGAAGTCACCCCGCCGTCTACGGCTACAATCTCCGCGATGAACCCCCGGCCGCCTTCTTTCCTGGGCTCGCGACGGTTGGCGACGTCGTGAAGGAGTTGCACCCCGGCGCCTGGCCCTATGTCAATCTCTTTCCGAACTACGCCGAACCCTGGCAGCTCGGCACACCGGACTACGAATCGTACTTGGAAAAGTTCGTCGAAACCTGCCAGCCACCGATTCTCAGTTACGATCATTACGCCCTGATGGAAGGCGGCGGCATGGGCGGGAAATACTTTGCTAACTTAGAATCGGTGCGCCGCGCGGCGCTGAAGCATAAGCTGCCCTTCTGGAACATCGTAGCCACCGTGGGGTGTTTGAACTTTCGCGAAATCTCGCCGGCCGATCTCCGGTTCGAAGTCTTTACGTCGCTGGCCTACGGGGCGCGCGGAATCGGCTATTTTAAATATTTTTCGGCCCCGGTCGGAAATTTCCGGCAAGGACCGATCGACCAATTTGGAAACAAGACGCCAACGTGGGATTCGCTGCGACAGGTCAACTTGCAGGTCGAGCAGCTCGCGCCGACGTTGCTGAAACTGAAAAGCGATCGCGTCTACCATTGCGGTGAAGTTCCCGCAGGCTGCACCGGTCCCGACGACGAAAGCCTGGTGAAGGGCCTTGGCGGCAACATGTTGGTCGGCGATTTCACGCACGAGGATGGCACGCGGTACGCGATGATCGTCAACAAGGATCTTGGCCAATCGGCGGTGTGCGCCCCGCAATTCCGTTCGGCGCCGTCGAAGGTCGAAGTTGTGTCGCCGTATCACGGGGCGCTCGTCGCGTTCGAGGGCGAACATGTGTGGTTGGCTCCTGGGCATGGGCATTTGTTGAAGATCACGCCTAAGTGAGAAGGAACCGAGACAGCGAAAAAGCGCTAGTTTGCGGCGAACGGTTAAGGGTATATTGGGCGTTCGACACAGATCTACGGAATCGAATTGTTGGGAGTACACGCCGCCATGCGCGAACAGTTGATCGCCGCGTTTATCGCGATTTGCACGCTTGCCTCGAACGCCGCGGCCGACGAGGCCAACCAGCCGCCGAAGGGTTTCACGGCCCTCTTCAACGGCAAGAATCTCGACGGTTGGAAGGGCGGCTCGACGGTCGATCCGCAAAAGATCACGCCCGAGCAACAAGCGGCGTGGGACGCTGAGATTGCTAACCACTGGCGCGTCGAGAACGGCGAGATCGTCAACGACGGCCACGAGCCACACTTGGTCACCGAAGGCGACTATGGCGATTTCGAACTGTGGGTCGACTGGAAGCTCTCACCTAAAGGTGACAGCGGCATCTACCTTCGCGGTTATCCGCAGGTGCAGCTTTGGGATCCGGGTAACGTCGACGCCCACAAGAACGGTTCCGACAAGGGCTCGGGAGGGCTGTGGAACAATCAGAAGCACCAGAAGTGGCCGCCCGAAGTGGCCGACATGCCGGTGGGCCAGTGGAATCGCATGTACATCCGCATGGTCGGCGAACGCGTGACCGTGGTGCTCAACGACAAGAAAGTGGTCGACGACGTGGTGCTGGAGAACTATTTCGATCGCACGGCGCCGCTGGTGAAAAAGGGGCCGGTGCATTTGCAGACGCACGGCAGCGAAACGCGGTTCCGCAACTTGTTCCTCCGCGAGATCGGCGCCGATGAAGCCACGAAGTTGCTGGGCATGATGGACGGCGGGGAAACGGGCTTCGAGCGGATGCTCGAACGAGATTTAACGGGATGGACGGGCGCGGTGGACGGATACGAAGTGGTCGACGGCGAGTTACGGGCGAAGTCAGGCGCTGTTGGAACGATGATTACGGAAGACGAGTTCGACAACTTTGTGGTGCGGATGGAATTCAAACTGCCCCCTGGCGGGAACAACGGCTTGGCGATTCGCACACCAGACGCCGACGTCAATCCGGCCTACGAGGGAATGGAGATTCAAGTGCTCGACGATGCTCCGACGCACTACCCTGATCTGAAGCCTCATCAGGCCCATGGCAGCGTGTATGGACTCGCGCCGGCTCATCGCGGGTATCTGCGGCCGGTAGGCGAGTGGAATTACCAGGAGACGATCGTCGACGGCGACCATATTGAGGTACGTCTCAACGGGTTCAAGATTACGGATGCGAATTTGGCAGAGGTTCTTAAGGCGCCGATGGATGGCGAGGAGCACCCGGGGGCATCGCGAACGAGCGGGTATTTGGGATTCTCCGGGCATAATGATCCGGTCGCGTTCCGCGAGATTCGGATCAAACGGCTGCCTAAATAGCCGAGCCATCTCGCCGCAGCGAGTCGCCGTGGCGACCTGGCTCGGTAAACCGGCGTGCGGTTTAACAACCGATAACTCCGGCCAGGATGGCCGGACTATGTGTCGGCTTGTGAGCCTTTGCAAGTTCCGTCTACAATGGCGCTTCCCGCCACCGACCGAAGCCGCGCCCGCGACTGCCATGCCTTCGTTTCACCCGCTGATCGTCTACGCCGTTATTCTGTTCGGCTTCGTCGTCACCAACTTGGTGCTGACGCATATCATCGGGCCGAAGAATCGCACCCCCGTGAAGCAAATGCCCTATGAGTCGGGCATGGACCCGGTGGGCGACGCGCGGCAGCCATTTAACGTGCGGTTTTGTTTGGTGGCGATTCTGTACTTGGTGTTCGACGTGGAATTGTTGTTTCTGTATCCGTGGGCGGTGAGCGCGTATGTGGATGCCGGGGGCGCTAAGCCGCTAGCAGCGGCGGATGCGGGGATACCGCTGGAACTTCGCGGGGCGGTGTTTGGGATCATGCTGGTGTTCATCGCCACCCTGGTGATCGCGTACGTCTACGCGTGGCGGAAAGGGGTTTTCACATGGCGGTAGGAATGCCGGAAAACATATTCCTGACGAAGCTCGACGCGGCGGCGAATTGGGCCCGCTCGAACAGCCTGTGGCCGATGCCGTTTGCGACGGCGTGCTGCGGCATCGAGCTAATGGCGACCGCGTCGTCGCGGCACGATATCGCGCGGTTCGGCGCCGAGGTGATGCGGTTCAGTCCGCGGCAATGCGACCTGCTGATCGTCGCGGGGCGGGTGGTGATGAAGATGCTGCCCGTGCTCCAGCGGATTTGGCAGCAAATGCCCGAGCCGAAGTGGTGCATCTCGATGGGCGCCTGTGCGTGTACGGGCGGCGTGTTCGACACGTACGCGGTGGTGCAGGGGGTCGATCGGTTCATCCCGGTGGACATGTATGTGCCGGGGTGCCCGCCGCGGCCGGAACAGTTGATCGCGGCGGTGATCGAGATGCAGGCGAAGATCACGCGGACCGGGACGCTCGACGGCCGGGAGTTCGCGGCGCGGACGACGCCGACGGGGCCGCAGCCGTTCGACGTGGATGAATTGCGCCGACGCCGCGAGGTGACGCCGGTGCCGGGGCTGGAGATTTACGGGCAGACGCCGATTCGGAATTAGTTGGATTTGGTCGCCGAATGGCCGATTTTAGCCCCGCCGCTCGCGGCGGGTCCGCGGGGCGAGCCCCGCTGCTAAATGATGACAACTATGCTGACGTTTGATGAAATCAACGCGAAGTTTGGGCCGGAGATCAAGGAATCTTCGTTTCGCGATAATCGGCGCGTGCATGTGCCGCCGGCGGCGTTGTTCGATGTGCTCGGCTGGTTGAAGAATGACCGTGGGTTTGACATGCTGGTCGACGTTACCGCGGTCGACTACTTGGAGTATCCCGGCGCGGTTGATCGGTTCAACGTCGTCTACATGCTGCTGAACATGGCGAGCAAGGAGCGGCTGGTCGTGAAGACGGCGGTGAATCCGCCGGAACTGGAGCTGCCGAGCGCAGTGTCGCTGTGGCGAGGGGCCGACTGGATGGAGCGCGAGGTGTTCGACATGTTCGGGATCACCTTCGCGGGGCATCCGGACCATCGGCGGATCTTGATGCCGGACGAATTCACCGCGTTTCCGCTTCGGAAGGACTACCCGTGCAAGGGCTACGGCGAGCGGCACAATTTCCCGGTGCTCACTCGGGCGGAAAGCTAAGGGCAGGTGTGTTCCGCAATTCTTCAAGGAATGCTTTACCACAGAGATCACAGAGAGAGAAGGACAGCTTGAGGACGACAGGTATTTGGGTTTGCTCTTTGGTCTTTCTCCATGATCTCTGTGTACTCTGTGGTTAATCTTGAAACCGCACCGCTACGACTAGCACCATGCCGCTTTCCATCTCCGACGCCGCCGATCCCACCGCCGCCGACCAGGAGTACCTGTGGACGCTGAACTTCGGCCCGCAGCATCCGGCCACGCATACGACGCTGCGGCTGGTGCTCACGCTCGATGGCGAGAAAGTCGTCGATGCGGTGCCGCATATCGGTTACCTGCACAGCGGGTTTGAGAAGCTGGGCGAGCACCTGGACTTCAACCAGTATGTGACGATCGTCGACCGGATGAATTACATCTCGCCGGTCGCCAATGAGATTGCGTGGCATCACGCGGTCGAGAAGCTGCTGGGCATCGAGCTTACACCGCGTTGCAAGTACCTCCGCACGATCTTCGCGGAGCTGATGCGGTTGCACGATCATCTGCTGAATGTCGGGGCGACGGCGCTCGACTTGGGGGCGTTCACCGCATTCCTCTACGCGTTCCAGCAGCGGGAGAAGATTTACGACATCGTCGAGTATGCGTCGGGGCAGCGATTTCATGCGAGCTACACTCGCGTGGGCGGCGTGCTGTTCGATGTGAATAACGACTGGGCGGACAAGGTACGCCAGTTCGTTTGCGACCTGAAGCCGGTGCATGCCGAGCTGCATCGACTGCTCACGCGGAATCGGATTTTCATCGATCGCACGAAGGGCATCGGCGTGCTAACGCCGGAGGATGCGACGAACTGGAGCGTTACCGGCCCGCTGGCGCGGGCGAGCGGCGTGATTCGCGACCTGCGGAAGGATGAGCCGTATCTCGCGTACGCCGATCTCGATTTCAAGATCGTGTGCGCGAAGGGGGGCGACTGCTACTCGCGATACATGGTTCGCATGCAAGAGATGCAGGAAAGCCTGAAGATCATCGAGCAAGCGATTGAGAATATCCCAGCGGGGCCGGTGAATATCGACGCGGTGAGCGACGTCACGCTGCCGGCGAAGCCGGCGGTGTATCGCAGCATCGAAGGGTTGATCCAGCATTTTGAGGTGCTGATGCCCAATCGCGGCTACGACGTGCCGGTCGACGAGCTGTACGCGGCGACCGAATCGCCTAACGGCGAGCTTGGGTTTTATTTGGTGGGCGACGGCACGCCGCGCGCTTACCGGGCCCGCACGCGCCCGCCGTCCTATATTCACTTTGCGATTTTCCCACACCTGATCCGCGGGCATCAACTGAGTGACGTCGTGGCGGTGCTGGGAAGCCTAAACATCATTGCGGCGGAGTTGGATCGGTAAAAATACGGCCGCAAAAAGGAATAAGGGAGGAGTGGCTTTCACAAAATCCTTTTGCGACTTTTGTGCCTTATTGCGGCTAGTTTTTGTCCGTAGGCTTTGTCGCGGTTGAGCGATTATACAATGGCTTTGAGTGAACAAATTCGCGAGCGGATTCGGGCGGAGTTTCCGAAGTATCCGGACCGGCGCGCGGTGACGCTGCCGGCGCTGCACATCGTACACGACGAGCTGCGCTCCGTGCCGTTTGCGGCGATCGAAGAGATTGCCGAGTTACTGGAGATTCACCCGGCTGAGATCCACGACACGATGTCGTTTTACCAGTTCTTCCGCGAGGAAGACCGGCCGCTGGGTCGGCAGCGGGTATGGGTCTGCCGGAGTATTTCGTGTATGCTTCGCGGCGGCGAAGAGTTGCTGGAGACGCTAAGCCACAAGTGGCGGGTGGCGCCCGGCGGGACGACCGCCGACGGCCGCGTTTCGCTCGAATACGCCGAGTGCCTCGGAGCTTGCGAGGGGGCGCCTTGCATCCTCGTGAACGACGAGTGCCATACGAATATGACTGCCGAATCCACCGTTGCCATCGTTAACGATACGTCGTCCTAAGACAATGCAAGAAGATCTCACGCAGAGGCGCAGAGGCGCAGAGAAGAACGCGAGCAAGAAGGTTTCTTCCCTCGCAATTCCTCGGCGCCTCTGCGCCTCTGCGTGAGATTTGTCCTCAGTATGCCGCACTTCGAACCCGTACTACTTGCCCGCGTCGCTAAGGAAAGCAGCCAGTCGCTCGACGGATATCGAGCCGACGGCGGTTACGCTGCGCTCGACAAAGCGCTGGGCATGGCACCGGCCGACGTGACGACGAAGGTGAAGGACTCGGTCCTGCGCGGCCGCGGCGGGGCCGGTTTTCCGGCGGGGCTGAAGTGGACTTTTTTGCCGAAGGACCATCCGGGCCCCATCTACCTGTGCATCAACGCCGATGAGAGCGAGCCGGGAACGTTTAACAATCGCATCCTGATGGAAGAGGATCCCCATCAGTTGATCGAGGGCATTGCAATCGCTTGCTACGCGATTCGCTCTAGCAAGGCGTACCTGTATCTCCGCTATGAATACGGCCGCAGCTATCGCGTGCTCGACGCGGCGATCAAGGAGTGCTACGCGGCGGGGCTGCTGGGCACGAACATCAAAGGCTCCGGCTTCGACCTCGACATCGTCCTGCATCGCGGCGCTGCGGCGTATATCTGCGGTGAAGAGACGGGGCTGATCGAAAGCCTCGAAGGCAAGCGGGCGTGGCCGCGGATCAAACCGCCGTTCCCCGCGATCGAGGGGTTGTTCAGGAAGCCCACGATCGTCAACAACGTCGAAACGCTGTGCTGCGTAGTGCATATTCTCAACCGAGGCGTGGAATGGTTTAAGTCGATCGGCGTGCCGCCGGATGCGAGCAATCCGCGAGATCTGGGTAGCTTTGGGCCAAAGCTGTATTGCATCAGCGGGCATGTTAACGAACCGGGCTGCGTCGAATTGCCGCTGGGCGTGTCGACCCGCGAGCTGATCGACGAACACGCCGGCGGTGTCTGGAAGGATCGCCAGGCGAAGGCGATCGTTCCCGGCGGCATTAGCATGGGGTTCCTTTCGGCCGACGAGCTGGATACGCCGCTCGATTTCAATGGTCCGCTTAAGGCGGGCTGCTTGGGATTGGGCACTGCGGCGGTCGTGGTCGTGGACGACCAAACGAGCATGGTCGACGTGCTTTACAACTGCTGCCGGTTCATGTCGCACGAATCCTGCGGCCAATGCACTCCCTGCCGCGAAGGCACGGCCTGGTCGACGAAGATTCTGGAGCGGATTCGCTCCGGCCACGGCAAGGTTGAAGACCTCGACACGCTGCTGGAAGTGGCGGAGTCGATGGGCATCATCCCCGGCACGACAATCTGCGGCCTGAGCGACGGCGCCGCGTGGCCGGTGAAGAACGCGATCCGCAAATTTCGGCCGGAGTTTGAAGAGTACATTCGCGCGGGCCGTCGCACGATGACGCCGGCCCAAGAACTGATGGCGGGAGCGCATTGAAGCGGACCGCATGGACTGGTCGCTTGAGCGAACGGTCCGAACTGGGTACACGACCACATGCCAACGGCGATCATTAATAACCAAGCGATCGAGCTGAAGGACAAGGAACAGCTTAACTGCATTCAGGCGGCGCTGCGCATTGGCTTCGAGATTCCTTCGTATTGTTGGCACCCGGCGCTGTCCGTGGTGGCGAGCTGCCGGATGTGCCTTGTGGAAGTCGGCGAGAAGAAGCCCGACGGCACGGTGGTGATGCAGCCGAAGCTCGTTCCCGGGTGCCAGACGCCGGTGCGGGACGGCACGGTGGTCGTCGCCGACAGCCCGAAGGTGAAAGCCGCGCAAGCCGCGACGCTCGAATACCTACTGCTGAATCACCCGCTCGATTGCCCTACCTGCGATCAGGCCGGCGAATGCGGCCTTCAGGACTACAGCTTCAAATATGGCCGCGGGTACAGCCGGCTGCAAGAACCGAAGAACATCAAGCCCGATAAGGATCACATCGGCGCCCAGATCACGCTGTTCACCGACCGCTGCATCATGTGTACCCGCTGCGTGCGGTTCACGCGCGAGTTCAGCGGCACCAGCGAGCTGCAAGTCATCTCCCGCGGCACGGCGGAAGAGATCGACATTTTCCCGGGTCGTCCGTGCGATAACAAACTCGCCGGGAACGTGGTCGACCTATGTCCGGTAGGCGCCCTGTGCAGCAAGGACTTTCTGTACAAGCAGCGCGTGTGGTGGTTGAAAGAGGCGACGAGCGTGTGCCCCAACTGCAGCACCGGTTGCAGCGTGACCATCGACCAGAACGAGGATCGAGTCTACCGACTCACGCCGCGGACGAACCCGATGGCCCAAGGGCACTTTATGTGCGACGAAGGGCGTTTTGGCTGGAAGTACATTCATAGCGACCAACGGCTTACCTTCCCGATTCGCCGCAAGAACGGCCAGATCCGCTCGCGCGACTGGGACGATATTTTGCCGTCGCTGGATAAGGCGCTGACCAAGGCGCTGGCGAAGGCCGGAGAGAAGTGCGCCGCGATCTTTTCACCGTGGATGACGTGCGAAGAAGCGTTCATGCTGGCGAGCTATCTGCATGGTCGCTCGCCGAAGGTGCGGATGGCGCTGGGGCCGGTGCGGGTGGAAGGCGAGGACGACCAGTATCCCAAAGATTTCCACGGCCGCGTGCAGGAACCGGTGAAGTTCACGATTCGTGCGGAGAAGTCGCCGAACCGCCGCGGCGTGAGCATGGTGCTGGAGCACTTCGGCGCCCCGTTAACATTTGGCGACGTGGTCGCCAAAGCTGCGGCGGGCGAACTAGACGTCTTGTACGCCGTCGGCGGCGATCCAGCGGGTTGGCTCCAGCCGCAGCAAGCCGAGGCGCTCGCCAAGCCGGAGTTGGTAGTCGTGCAGGATATCCTGCCGTCCGCGTTGACGGAGCAGGCCGAGTACGTGCTAAGCGGCGGTTCGTTCGCCGAGCGCGACGGCTCGTTCGTGAATCACAAGGGATTGGCTCAAGAAATTCACCGCTCGATCCGCTCGCCGGACGGAGCGCGGCCCGATGGTCGAATCCTGTGGGACTTGACGGGCCGCCGCGGGTTGTTCAACGACGCCGCGATTCGCAAGGAAATGGCCGAGACAATTCCCGCGTTCAAGGCGTTCGAAAACGGCTTGTTGAGCGAATTCGGCGTGCTGTTGAACGAACACGGCGCACCCGAGCCGCATGTGGTGGCGGAAGCAAAATAGCACGGCCATCCTGGCCGCGTGATTTTAATGGGTTGATTGATCGTTTGACCTAAAGAACATGAGAACTCGCCGAGCCAGGATGGCTCGGCTATTTAGCGATGACCGAGCTTCTAATTACGCTGCTGACGATCGCCATCGCCGTCGGGGCGATCCTCGGCACGATTTCGTATCTGATTCTGCTGGAGCGCAAGCTCTCGGCGTGGATGCAGGATCGCCGCGGCCCGAACCGCGTCGGCCCGATGGGCATGTTCCAGCCGTTCGCCGACGGGCTGAAGTTCCTGCTAAAGGAAGACATCATCCCGGCGCACGTCGACCGGACGTTGTTCGTCCTCGCGCCGATCATCTCGCTGTTCACGACGCTGCTGGCGTTCGCCGTGGTGCCGTTTGGACCCGTTGGCCAGGGGCCGTCGTTCATGCGGTTCATCATCGCCGACGGCGTCGACGTCGGCATCGTGTTCATCTTCGCGGTGACGAGTTTGGCGGTGTACGGGGTGATCCTCGGCGGGTGGGCGTCGAATAATAAGTACAGCGCCCTGGGTTCGCTGCGGGCCAGCGCTCAGGTGATCAGCTATGAGATTCCGCTGGGCATGTCGGTGCTTGGCATCGCACTGATGGCCGGCACGCTGAATCTTGAGAACATCGTGACGCAGCAAGCGACGGACGGTTTTTTTCATTGGTTCGTCTGGACGCAGCCGCTGGCGTGCCTCATCTTCTTCACCAGCGCGCTGGCCGAATCGAACCGCCTGCCGTTCGACCTCTCCGAATGCGAGCAAGAGCTGGTCGGCGGCTACCACACGGAGTACAGCGCGATGAAGTTCGCGCTCTTTTTTCTCGGCGAGTACACGCACGTCATCACGAGCAGCTTTCTGACGGTCATCCTGTTCTTCGGCGGCTGGCACTTCCCGTGGATTGCCGCGCCCGAGTCGGCGTATGCCGGCGCGTGGGCCGTGAAACTGATAGTGTTGTTATCGAAGGTCTTCAGCGTGATCGTGCTGATCATGCTGATTCGCTGGACGATTCCGCGGTTCCGCTTCGACCAACTGATGAACCTGGCGTGGAAGGCCCTAATACCGCTGTCGCTGGCCAATATGCTGGCGGTGATGACGGTGCGGCAATTCGACTGGGACGCTTGGTGGCTGGGCCCGATTTCGCTCGGCTTGTTCTGCATCGCGGGGGTGATCGCCGTCAATATGAAACGATCCGAGATCCGCCACCGCCCGATCGCCCCGCATCTTGCCGCTGCCCATTAAAGGCAATCACGACGACACGACGGACACGACGAAATGCCTAAATCCCGACTTTTGTTACTCTGCGGTCCCTGCGCCTCTGCGTGATACTGAATTGTTTGTCTCACGCAGAGGCGCAGGGACCGCAGAGGAAATACGAGGGGGAAATGTGAAGTATTGTATTTCGTCGTGTTCGTCGTGCCGTCGTGGTTAATCTCCCTCAGCCGCTTTCGCTCGAGTTGCAAAGAATTTAGACTGCTAACTTCCATGGCCCCAACCAGCGAAAATCCGGACGTCATTTGGATCGAGGAGCCCGAGATGGGCTTCTGGGAGATGACGTTTTTGCCGGCGATCGTCGATGGGCTGAAGACCACCATTAAGCACGTCACCAACTACAACCCGGTGACGCAGCAGTACCCCGAGGAAAAGCCGGTGCTGCCGCTGCACTACCGCGGCGTCCACCGACTGAACCGGGATGAGCAGGGCCGCGTCAAATGCGTGGCCTGCATGTTGTGCGCCACCGCCTGCCCGGCGAATTGCATCGCGATCGAAGCCGCCGCCGCGCCGCCCGACTGGCCCGACCGCGACAAGTTCCCGGCCCAATTCATCCTCGACGAACTGCGATGCATCTACTGCGGCATGTGCGAAGAGGCCTGCCCGGTCGACGCGATCGAGCTGACGCATATTTACGATCTCACGGGCGAGACGCGGGCCGAGTTGATGTACGACAAGATCAAGCTGCTCGAAGTTTACGACGAGACGAAGGACGACGTGCGCGATCCGCTGCGGACCCGTCGCGGGCGGCTGGGGCCGGCGGCGGACTTCGGCGCGCTGCCGACGATGGGCCCAGCCACCACGGTTTCTCCGGGCGATCGCTCGGCGGGAGCGGTGACGCCGGGCGTGATTCAGCCTTACGAAGGACCCGAGGCTCCGCGAAGGACAAAATGACAGAATCGGCTCGGCAAGGGATGATGTTCGCCAGCATCGTGGCGAGCGCGGCCGGCATGTGGCTGGCGACTTCGCCGCGCGCCGTGCGGATGCGGATCGTTGGCGCGACGCTCGCCTCGGCGGGGTTGATCGCCGCCGTCGTCACGTTCGAGGGACTTGGCTTCGAGGGACTGGGCGGCGGGGCGGCTTCGCCCGTTGAAGACCAGATCATGTTCTGGATTTTCGCAGCGTCGGCGATTCTTAGCGGCGTTTTTATGGTCACCAGCCGCGACCCGGTGTATGCCGCGCTGTGGTTTGCGCTGGCGACCCTGGGGGTGTGCGGGCTGTTCATGCTGCAATGGGCGCCGTTTCTGGCGGCGGCGACGATCATCGTCTACGCCGGCGCTATCATCGTGACGTTTCTGTTCGTAATCATGCTCGCCCAGCAGACAGGCGTTAGCTTTTACGATCAGCG
>JBGSYU010000062.1:0-6282 GCA_041750715.1 Lacipirellula sp. | reverse complement strand
TCCGCTTGGCGTCTTCGCGCCGATTCCACCTGCTGGCGCATCGTCGCGCTGTCGGTGCCGCGGGGGCCAGTTGCGAGTTCCTTGAACGGCACGGCGGCGACTTCGATGTGGATGTCGATTCGGTCGAGCAGCGGGCCGCTCATTTTCGACATGTACCGCTCGACCTGCGGGACGCTGCAATGGCATTCGCGGCGGGGGTCGTTGCGGAAGCCGCAGGGGCAGGGGTTGAGCGAGGCGATGAGCATGAAGTCGGCGGGGAAATCGCTCGCCCGCAGCGCCCGGCTGATGGAGACCGCGCCGTCTTCCAGCGGCTGGCGAAGCACTTCCAGCGTGGTGCGGTTGAACTCCGGCAACTCGTCGAGGAACAGCACGCCATTGTGGGCGAGGCTGATTTCGCCTGGGGCTGGCGTCGAACCGCCGCCGACTAAGCCGGCGTTGCTGATCGTATGATGCGGCGCGCGGAACGGGCGGCGAATCATCAGCGGCTTGCCCGGCGGCAGTTTTCCCATGGCACTGTAAATGCGGCTGGTCTCGATCGACTCCTCCGCGGTCAGCCGCGGTAGGATTGACGGCACGCGCTTGGCGAGCATCGTCTTACCGGCGCCCGGCGGGCCGACCATCAGCAGATTGTGCCGGCCGCTGGCGGCGATCATCACGGCGCGCTTGGCCATCTCCTGGCCGCGCACGTCGGCGAAGTCGTCGTCGTAGCTGCCCAATTCGTTGAACAGTTGCGCGTTTCGGCAAGGGGCGGGTTCGATGGCAAGCTGCTCGATGAGAAACGCTGCCGCTTCGGTGAGCGAGCTTACGGGGATCACGTCGATTCCCTCGACCACCGCCGCTTCGTCAGCGTTGGCGCTCGGCACGATGATGCCGCGAACATGTGGCCGCGTCTCTCCGAGACGCGAATGCGAGTCTCGGAGAGACTCGCCCACGTGGGCCGCGGCGATCGCCATCGAAAGGGCTCCCTTCACGGGCCGCATCGTGCCGTCGAGGGCCAACTCGCCGACGATGGCATATTGATCGAGCAACTCCGCGGCGATCTGTCCGCTGGCGGCGAGCAGCCCCAGCGCGATCGGCAGATCGAAGGACGCCGCTTGTTTGGGGAGCTCCGCCGGGGCCAAGTTGATCACTACCCGATTGGCCGGCAACACGAAGCCGCTGTTGACGATCGCGCGCTCAATGCGGTGAATGCTCTCCTTAACCGCCTGCTCGGGCAGGCCTACCAGCACCGTCTTGGGGAGTGCGGCGGGCGATACGTCCACCTCGACCTCAACGGGCAGCGCGTCGATTCCCAGCAAGCTGAAGGTATGGAGCTTGGCGAGCATGGCCAGTAGTGTAGCAAGTGCGGCGGGTAGGGTTATAAACTTTCATCGCCACCGGCAGAAACGACAAACGTCGGCCGTAAACGGGTGGCCGTGTGAGGCGGCGGGCGTTCCCTACCAGCTTGCGATTGGCGCCTGCCGACCCCCGTCAATCCAGAGAAATTGTCCGTTGGCGTCCGCCGACGGACCGTCGATCAGGCTGAAGATGAGATCAACCGTTCTTTGTGGATCGTCGCCGCCGCGCGCGCCGACGTCGGCCGCCCATTGGCGGAACGGTTCGGCGCCTTCGGCCGAGGCGGCTTCGTCGTTTATCGACGCCCACATCGCCGTCTTCACCTCGCCGGGATGAATTACGTTCGCCGTGACGCCCGTGCCGGCCAGTTCCGCCGCAAGGTGACGGGTGAGTTGATTGAGCGCCACCTTGCTGGCGCCGTAGGCGCTGTTGAGCGTCCCAGGCGGATGAAGCGTTGCGGCAGAGCTAAAATTTATGACGCGGCCCCAGCCGCCGTCGATCATATCGCCAACGAACGCACGGCTCGTTAGGTAGGGGCCGATCGTGTTGGTGCGAACGGTTTCGATCCAACGATCGGCGTCGCTATCGCGGATCAGTTGAATGGGGCCGAAGGTTCCGGCGGCGTTGATGAGGATCGAGGGCGAACCGAACTCGATTAACACCGCCTCGCGGAGGCGGGCTACATCTTTCGGGCAGCCGACGTCGATCGCCAGCGTGAGCGCTTTGCCGCCAGCGTGGGTGATGGCGTTCGCGGCTTCGTCCAATTGGTCGCTGCTTCTGGCGACGATGGCGACGCGCATCCCGCGGGCGGCCAGGGCTTCGGCCACACGTCGACCGAGGCCGCGGCCTGCACCGGTGACGACGGCGACTTTGCCGGCGAGAAAATCGGACACGGCGTTACTTTCTCCTTAGGGAGGGCGAGGCTCCCGCCGAGCCGGTTGAAGCCGGGGTCTGTGACCCCGGAACCTCGACGAACAGCCGGCCTCACAGAGGCCAGCTACAGGGCTTTCGTGTCTAAGTGGAAAATCTCCGTCAGTTCGCCCGCTTCGACGATTCCGTTTTCGTCCAAGTGCATCAGCGGCTCCATGAGTTCCGCCCAGCGGCGGTGGACGTCCGAATGCCAAAGTCGGTCCCACGCCTGCGCGTCGGCGATCTCGGAGTACAGGAACAGGTGCAGCCCGTTCTGAAACGTGGAAATTTGCGCGATGCCGCTAGCGCGAATCTCCTCGACCAATTCCGCCCACGCGGTGGGAATGCTGTCGTGATGGCGGATGTACTCATCCGTGGCGTCCGGTTTCAGACGCATGGTAAAGGCTCGGCGAATCATAGGAGCGCTCGTTTATGGAGTGGTCGAACGTTCGGCGGAATTCCCCGGTTACACCATCGTCCAGCGCAACGGGTGGTACTGTCAAATGGGGTAGTGTCCTAAAGATGTGTTGCTGGGGCTCCAAGGAGTCAGGCATCAGGAGTCAGAAGAAACCTGCGCATCCGGCCCAAATCTGACTCCTGCCTCCAGACTCCTGCCCCCTGACAAGCTGGCAACACATTCTTAGGACACTACCTCAAATGGCGCGACGTAGCTGGCAACGAGACCTTTGTGGTACTATTCGGGTCGAGCCGGAGCGCGAGCCCGGGGCGTTGAACTGAAATTCGGTGAGTCGGAAAACCATGTCACTCTCGAACATTCTAGGCGCCCCGATGTCGCGGCGCGAGGCGATTCGCCGGGCGGTAGTTTTTAGCACGGGAGCGTTGGCCGCGGGGCGGATGGACGTGCTGCGGGCCGAAGCGCCGCGGACGGCCTTTGACCCGCAAGGGATGCACTTGTTCGCCCTGGGCGATTACGGCATGAAGGGCAACGCCGATCAAAACGCGGTGGCGAAGCGGATGGCTGCGTTTGCCAAATCGCTCGACAAGCCGCTCGACGCCGTGCTGGCGATGGGCGACAACTTCTACCGCGCGATTACTCCCACCCGATTCGAGACGGACTTCGAGCAATTGTACTCGCAGGCGGATTTGAACTGCCCGTTCTATGCATGCGTCGGCAATCACGACTACGGCACGACTCAGTATGACTTCCAAGAGGGTAAGCTTCAGATGGAGCTTGACTATGCGAAGAATAATCCGACTTCGCGCTGGAAGCTGCCGGCGAAGTGGTACGCGGTCGAACTGCCGAACGCAGAAGATCCTCTGGTGAAGATTATCACGCTCGACGGCAGCTACTGGCCTGGGGGGCTCACGCCGCAGGAAAAAATTGAGCAACGCCGGTTTCTAAAAGCTGAGCTTGCGAATAAGTCCAAGGCGCCGTGGCTGTGGGTCGTGAATCACTACCCGCTGTTTAGCGAGACCACCGAACGCGGCGACAACACGACGCTGATTCGCGAGTGGGGACAACTCATCAAGGATCATCCGGTGTCGCTGTGCCTGGCCGGGCACGACCACACGCTTCAGCACTTGCGGGTTGAGGGCTACTCGGCGAATTTCATCATCTCGGGCGCCGGTGGGGCGCGGTTGTACGATATCCATCCGTCGAAGCGCGGCTACGCCAACAATCGTCAGTTGGGGTTCAGCCATATTCATGTGACGCCCGAACGGCTCCAGGTGCAGTTTATCACCGCCGATGGCGACTGCCTGCATGCGTTTCATCGTGGGTTGGACGGGACGGTCGTGGTGACGGCTTAGTTCTACGGCGAGGAAATGAACCACGACGGCACGAAGTACACGACGAAATGCGAATGCAGGTTTGGAACGCTAATAAGCGCTAGTTTTCTCTCATCTCGATTAGCGTGAATTAGTGTTCCCTCTTTCTTTCATCGTGTTCGTCGTGTCGTCGTGGTGCAATTAATTGCCTACAGCGGACGTAGGCATTCCGTATCGAGGACGCCGAATGCACTTCGCCCATCGCGTGTTTTACATCGCCGGCATCTACGGCTTGGCGGTGCTGCTGCCGCAGTACTTCATGGAGCAGCGGCTGGGGCAGGACTTTCCGCCGCCGCTGAATCACCCTGAGCATTTCTACGGCTTCATCGGCGTTGCGGCTGCGTGGCAGGTCGCGTTTTTGATCATCTCGCGAGATCCGGCCCGCTATCGGCCGATCATGATCCCTGGCATCTTGGAGAAGGGGTCGTTTGGAATCGCGGCCGCCGTGTTATTCCTGCAAGGCCGACTTCCGCGAACTATCTTGGCGTTCGGCATCGTCGATCTGATATGGGCGGCGTTGTTTCTGATCGCATTTGTGAAGGTCGGCCGGGAGGCGTTGCGCGCTGAAAGTTAATCGTTTCTAAGCGGGAAGGGTGCTCCGTATGGAAAAATGGATCGCGTACGCGCTTGTCTCGATGGTGTTCGCTGGATTCACGTCAGTGATCGCGAAAGTCGGCCTCACGGGCATCTCCGGCGAGTTGGGGCTTGCGATTCGCACCTGCTTTGTCTTCGGGTTCGTGCTAGCGCTGGCGTGGCTACTCGTGCCGAAGGCGGAACTGGGCGCCGTCACGCGGCACAATGTGCTGTGGTTAGGAGCCTCGGGCGTCACGACGACGCTGTCGTGGTTATTTTACTACCGCGCGCTCAAGCTGGGCGAAGTGTCGACGATCGCGCTGATCGATAAAGGCAGCTTCGTCGTCGCGGTGATCTTGGCGTGGCTGTTTCTCAAGGAGGCGATAACGGCGCGCGTCGTCATCGGCAGCGTCTTCATCCTGGCCGGACTGGTGATCGTCGCCCGCAAATAGCTGTAGTCCTCTCGCTCCGCGAGAGGAAATCTGCTCGCGGAGCGAGCAGACTACATTGCCACTGTGCGCTACGCTTCGAGAATCTTCTCGATCTGGGCGAGTTCTTCGCTGGAAAAGTCGCGATTGTCGAGGCAGTCGAGGTTTTGGTCGAGTTGCTCGACGCTGCTAGCGCCAATGAGCACGGTGGTGATCCGCGGGTCGCGGAGGACCCAGGCCAGCGCGAGCTGGGCGAGCGACTGCCCGCGGCGCTGGGCGATCGCGCTGAGGCGGCGCGCCTGTTCAATCCGCTCCGCCGTCACCTGCTCGGTCTTGAGGAAGCCGTGCGACTTGCCCGCGCGGCTATCGGCGGGAATGCCGTGGAGGTAGCGGTCGGTGAGCAGCCCCTGGGCGAGCGGCGAGAAAGGGATGCAACCGACGCCCTCCTGCTCCAGCACGTCGAGCAGCCCGTCTTCAACCCACCGCTCGAACATCGAATACTTGGGCTGGTGGATGAGGCAGGGGCAACCTAGCTCCGCGAGAATGGTGCAAGCCTCGCGCGTTTGCTCAGCGTCGTAGTTCGAAATGCCGGCATACAGCGCCTTGCCTTGCAGGACGGCGGAAGCGAGGGCGCCCATGGTTTCCTCGAGGGGCGTCTCAGGGTCGGGGCGGTGCGAGTAAAAGATGTCGACGTAGTCGAGGCCCAGCCGCCGCAGGCTTTGGTCGAGACTGCTGAGCAGGTATTTCCGCGAACCCCAGTCTCCGTAGGGGCCGCTCCACATGGCGTAGCCCGCTTTGGTGGAGATCACCAGTTCGTCGCGAAAGGCGCCGAGGTCGTCGCGCAGCATCTTGCCGAAGTTTTCCTCGGCCGACCCCGGCGGCGGGCCGTAGTTGTTCGCCAGATCGAAGTGGGTAACGCCGCGATCAAAGGCGCGGCGGACGATGGAGCGGCCCGTTTCGTAGGCGTCGACCCCGCCGAAGTTGTGCCATAGGCCCAGCGAAACGGCAGGCAGCTTCAATCCACTGCGACCGCAGCGGTTATAGAGCATCGACTGATAGCGATCGTCGTCGGGGACGTGCATGGTAGGTTCTATATTCAGGGTTTTGATTTCATTTCGGCCACCAGTTCGCGAACTTTCTTGTGCAAGTCGTCGCTGTTCCAGCCTTCCTTTTCCGCCAGGGCGAGCATGCGGCGCTGGAGGTGGTCCTCCAAGCGGGCGACCGCCGCGTGCGCCGACCAAGAAAGTTT
>JBGSYU010000061.1:0-6457 GCA_041750715.1 Lacipirellula sp. | reverse complement strand
TCGGCGGTGCGGCACGCGACGCCGGCCGGGACGGCGATTCCGGCCTTGCGGAGGAGTTCTTTGGCTTGAAACTCGTGGATTTTCATGGAGTTCTCGCGACGGCTGCCAGCGCTCGAGGGATGTGAGGCGTGAAGTATAGTGCGCGATGCAGCAGGCTTACAACCGGTGACGCGGCGTGACGGATGTGACAGAATGGGTGTCTATGGACGTCCACGGCCGCGCGTACGAACCGTTGTGGTTTCTGATCCTTGCAGCGATTGCGCTTGCGCCGGCCGCTAAGCCGCAAGCGGCGGGGGGAAATGCAACGCCTGCGCCGTCGGCTCCCGCACAAGCGGTCCTCCTCACCGGCCGCACGATGGGGACGACGTACCGCATCAAGTATTGGGGCGACGGCACGGCCGACCAACTCGAAGTTCGCACGAAAATGGACCAAGCGCTCGATCGGTTCGATCGGCAGATGTCGACGTACCGCGACGATTCGGAATTGTCGCGCTTCAATCGTGCGGCGGCCAAGCAATGGTTTCCGGTTTCTTCAGAGACGGCGCATGTGGTTCGAGAGGCGATCGAGTATCAACGGCTGACTGAGGGCACGCTCGACGTGTCTGTCGCGCCGCTGCTGCGGGCCTGGCACTTCGGGGCAGGCGCCGAGAAGCAGAACCGGTTCTCGGCGCCAAGCGAGGAGGAATTGAGGCGGGTGATGGAGTTGGTTGGCGACGGGCGGCTCGACGTGCGAGCCGATCCCCCGTCGCTGTGGAAGGATAAGGACGGCGTCGAAGTCGACCTCTCGACGATCGCGCCCGGATACGCGGTGGATCTGCTGGTCGAGCGGCTGAAATCGCTGGGGTTCGCCAACGCCATGGTCGAGATTGGCGGCGAAGTGCGGGGCGCCGGCGCGCGTCCGGACGGCACGCCGTGGCGAATTGGCGTCGAGGGCGTGGAGCAAACAGGGGCGCCGTTCGCGGCGATCGTGCCGCTGAAGAATTTGGCGCTCAGCACGGCAGGCGACTATCGCAACTTTCGCACGGCCGATGGGGCGCGGTACACGCACATCGTCGATCCGCGCACGGGTCAGGCGCTGCCGTACCGTGGGGCCGCCGTTTCGGTGGTCGCCGAGACGTGCCTGGCGAGCGACGCCTTGGACACGCCGCTGTTGGTGATGGGCGCCGAGGAGGGCTATTCCTGGTGCGTGAAGCACGAGGTGGCGGCGTTGTTTCAGACTCGCGGCGCGGACGGCGCGATCGTCGAGCGAGCGACGCCGGCGTTCGACGAGCTGATGCGTAATGAGTAACCCGCCCCGTAGGATCGAATCGCCGCTCGTTGAAATTAACGACGTGGGAAAGTCGTACCCTAGTGGCGTCGTGGCGCTAGAGGGCTTCAGCATGCGGCTGCGGGACGGCGAGTTCGTCAGCTTGCTAGGGCCATCGGGGTGCGGGAAGAGTACCGTGCTGCGGATGATTGCGGGGCTCGCTAAGCCGACCAGCGGCGGGGTGCGAACGACCGCGGGCGTGGGGTCGTTGGGGTGCGTGTTTCAGGAGCCGACGCTGCTGCCGTGGGCGACGGTTTGGAAGAATGTGTTTTTGCCGTTGCGGTTGCGGGGGGTTAGCGGGGGGGAAGCGAAGACACAAGTGGATGGGGTCTTGGAATTGGTGGGGCTGGGCGAATTCGCCGGCGCGTATCCGCGCGAACTTTCGGGGGGGATGAAGATGCGGGCGTCGGTGGCGCGGGCGCTGGTCACGCAGCCGCGACTGCTGCTCTTGGACGAACCGTTCGCGGCGCTCGACGAGATCACACGGAATCGCACGAACGACGACCTGCGGCGATTGTGGCGGCAGCGGCGGTGGGCCGGGCTGTTTATCACGCACAGCGTGTTGGAATCGGTCTACCTTTCCACGCGGGTGCTGGTGATGTCGCCGCGGCCGGGCCGCATTGTCGAGGAGATTGCAATCGACTTGCCCGAGACGCGCTCCGCGGAGACGCGAACGAGTTCGCAGTACGTCGAACTGTGCCGGCGCGTGTCGCAGGCGCTCGAAGCGGCGGAGTCGGCGTATGTCTGATCGTATCGAACCGGCGCGTCAATTGCGGACGGGTCGCGTGTTGCGTGTGTTGGCTCCACTGGCGGTCGGCGCCGTGCTGCTAGCCGCGTGGGAAGCGATCGTCTGGGCCAAACAGATTCCCTCATACCTGTTGGCGCCGCCCAGCCTCATCGCCAAGACGCTGCTGGCCGAGTGGTCGACGCTCGGCGCCGCCTGGGCGGTCACGCTGCAAACGATGCTGGTGGCCTTGGCCGCGGCGGTAGTTATTGGCGTGACTATGGCGGCCGTGTTCGCATCGTCGCGGGCTTTGGAGACGATGCTGTTCCCCTACGCCGTGATGCTGCAAGTCACGCCGCTGGTGGCCGTAGCGCCGTTTATCGTGCTGTGGTTCAACGACCGCGTGTGGCTGGCGCAGGTGCTGTGCGCGTGGATCGTGGCGTTCTTTCCCATCCTGTCGAACACATCGATCGGCTTGCGGAGCGCCGATCGCGGCCAGCGCGACTTGTTCGACCTGTACGGCGCCACGCGGTGGCAGAAGTTGCGGATGTTGCTCGCGCCCTCGGCGCTGCCGTATTTCTTGGCGGGGCTGAAAATCTCGGCCAACCTCGCGCTGGTGGGCGCCATCGTCGGCGAGTTTGTGATTGGGCCGGCCGCTGAACATCCGGGGCTGGCGACGACGATCCTTGCGAGCCAGCTTCGGCAGGACACGCCGATGATGTTCGCAGCGCTGGCCGTCGTCTCGCTGACCGGCGTCGCGGTTTTTTTCTTGGTGCATCTGGTAAGTTGGTTCTTGTTGCGCCGGTGGCATGAGAGCGCGGTGGATTGAATGGGGAATGATGAATGCGGAACGCGGAATTACAAATCGTGCTGCTCAACGCGGCGGCGCTGTTGGCGATTGGGCTAAGCAACGTGCACATCGCCGCCGCCGCCGATAAGGTGGTGCTCGCGACGAACTGGTTGGCTCAGCCGGAACTGGGCGGGTTTTACCAAGCGCTGGCCGATGGAACGTATGCGAAGCATGGGCTCGACGTGACCATTAAGCCCGGGGGGCCGATGGTGAACAATCGGCCGCTCTTGGCGTTTGGGCGCGTTGATTTTCTGGTGGGCACGAACCTGTTGCAGGCGTTCGATGCCGTGAAGCAGCGAATTCCAACGAAAGTGGTGGCGGCGTTTTTTCAGAAGGATCCGCAGTGCATTTTAGCTCACGCCGATGGGCCGCTGCGGACCTGGGACGATTTGAAACGGGCGCCGCTTATCATGGGGAACTCGGGCCGGCAAACATTCTTCCTGTGGATGAACGCAGCCCAGGGGTTTCCCAAGTCGAACCTGCGGCCGTACAACCACAGCCTGGCGCCGTTCCTCAACGACAAGAACGCCGCCATACAGGGGTTCGCGACCGCGGAACCGAAGCGGGTGGCCGAGGCCATCGGCACGGAGCCACGGGTGTTCTTGTTGGCCGACCACGGATGGGACAGCTATTCGACCGTACTGGAAACGCGGACGGAGCTAATCGAACGACGGCCGGAGCTAGTGCAACGATTCGTCGATGCGTCGATCTTCGGCTGGCGAAACTATCTCGCCGGCGGCGACGGCGCCGCTGCGGCAAACGCGCTCATCAGGAAAGAGAATCGGTCCATGACGGATGGGCTGATCGACTACTCGCGCACGAAGATGCGGGAGTTGGAACTGCTCGGCGCGGGCGAATTAGCCGAAATGCCGATCGGCGTGATGGACGTGCAGCGGGTCCGCGACTTTTACGAGCAAATGGTGCAGGCAGGGATGTATGACGCGGGGGATGTGGAACCGGAGGCTGCGGTGACGGTAGAATTCGTTACGCCGGCGGCGGACGGCCAGTAAGCGTGGATGGACAGCTTACGAGTCCGCCGCGGCGGACTCGTCGACGTAGGGGAGTTTCTCCGAAACGCCCTCGCGGCGGGTTAGTTGGGAAGCGTGCGTTGGAGGGTGGCGGACGCCGCATTGTTCGAGTCTCGGAGAGACTCATCGACGAAGGGGAGTTTCTCCGAAACTCCCTGCTTGGAGATGTGCAAGTGCCAAATGATTCGCGATTCAACGTCGATGATCCGCGGTTCGACCAACCGCGCCAGCAGCGGGAACAGCCGGCCAGCCAGCCATTGGCGGGTCAACCATTGGCGAGCCTGCCGGATACGCCGAAGAAGCGACGAAGTGCGTTCTCGACTTGCTTGACGGGCTGCCTGATTTCGTTCGTCGTGCTGGCCGTGGCGGCCGCTCTGGTCGTGTACTGGATTTCGCAGAACTGGCGGGATCTGGCATCGTCGATTGGCTCCGACGCGCTGAAGGAGGGCATCAACGCGACCGAGCTGCCGGATCAGGAGAAGGCCGATATCGAAGTGCAGATTGATCGGCTGGCCGTTGAGTTACGCGAAGGACGGCTGACCGGTCGACAAATGCAATTCATCGTCGAGCAAGTCGCCGAGTCGCCGCTGATGACGATCATCGTGGCGTCGGCGATTGAAAGGAAGTACATCGCCAACTCGGGCCTGGACGAGGCCGAGAAGGTCGCAGGCCGGCAGACGATTCGGCGATTCTTACGCGGGTCGATCGACGGCGAGATCAATCGAGCGGGCATCGACGCCGCGATGCAGCATGTGGCGACGCGCAAGGAGGGGAACAACTGGGAGCTCAAGGGGCGCGTGAGCGATGAGGATTTGCGCTCTTTTTTGATCGAAGCCAAGAAGCAAGCCGATGACGCGGACATACCGATGGAGGCGGACGACATAGATCCCTCGGATGAGTTTCAGCGGATTGTGGACGAGGCAATGTTGGCTCCGTGATGCAGCTTCAGCGCGGCTTGGGGTGAACGCTTGCTAAGTCGCTAGCGGCCGGTGGGCGGTGGGGGCCGCGGCCAAAGCGGCCGGCGAGCGATTCGCGGACGGCGCGAACGCGCTTCTCACCCATGCCGGGCACGCGGGCCAAGCGGCCGTCCCAGCACGCAGCTTCGAGCTGCGTGAGCGTGATGACGCCGAGCTCGTCGTGAATGCGAGCGGCTAGCTTGGGCCCAATGTCGGCGACTGTCGAAAACAGTCGTTCGGGAGCCCCGCCGCCGCGAAGCCGCTCGAGCAGCGGCAGGCGCTTGGCGTGGATGACTTTCTCGATGGCAGCGGCGAGCGAATCGCCGATGCCGCGGAGCCGAAGCAAGCCGCGAATGCCGCGCTCGGCCAGGAGTATTTGCAACGGCTCCCGCGTGCGGCAAACCGTTTCGGCCCCTTGGCGGTAGGCGCGAACGCGATAGGGATTGGCTCCTTGACGCTGGAGCAGCTCGGCAATCTCGGCGAGCGCGGCGGCGATCGCCTCGTTCGTGACGACGGGTGAGCGGGACTTCTCGGGCTGCTTGACGGGCTTGACGGCTCGGACCATGCGCAGACCCCTTGTAGTGTACGGACGTATATTGTCTATTCTACGCGGAAGGTACGGGCGGGATAGGGTTCGCGGGGAAAAAGTGGGCATGTACGATGCCGAAGCGATGCGGTTGGGCATTGCCGGTGCTAGCATGAATTCGCGTGACGATCGTCTATAATTGAGGGGGTGAGCGTCCGATACAGGAATCTGAGGTTCGCATGCATAATGAATTCACAGCTGTGATTGAACGCGACGGCGAATGGTTTGTCGCTTATTGCCCAGAGGTTTCCGGCGCCAACGGCCAAGGAGCCGGTCGGGACGAGGCGTTGGCCAGCTTGAGCGCCGCGATTAAGCTCATTCTTGAGGATCGACGCGAGAATGGCCTCCGCGGCGTGCCCGATGACGCCGAACGAACCGTGGTCACGGTTCCATGAAGCGCACGGCGCTGCTCCGCCACCTGCGGCGTCATGGGTGCCACTTGAAGCGCGAAGGGGCGTCCCATTCGCTGTGGACCAATCCGACGACCGGGGCCATTGAAGCGGTCCCGCGGCATGTCGAGATTGGCGACCATTTGGCGCGGAAGATTTGCCGTGGGTTGTCGGCGCCCGACCCTAAGTAAGGGAGTGTGGCACCACTCGCGCCCGGGGGCGAACCGCCCCGGCTCGCTGAGAAATTGCTAGTACGCATTCTCCTGCCGAAACACGACCAGCGCCGTTTTGACGAGAATCTTCACGTCCATCCACAGCGACCACTCGCGGATGTACCGGTGGTCGAATTCGACGCGGCGTTCCATCTTTTCCAGCGTCTCGGTCTCCCCGCGCCAGCCGTTCACCTGGGCGAGGCCGGTGATGCCGGGCTTCACCTTGTGGCGAAGCATGTAGCCATCGATCAGCGAGCGGTATTGCTCGTTGTGGGCCGAGGCGTGCGGGCGCGGGCCGACCAGGGACATGCTGCCGTCCAGCACGTTTAGCAGTTGCGGCAATTCGTCGAGCGACGTTTTGCGGAGCAGCCGGCCTAAGGGGGTGATGCGATCGTCGTTGCGCGAG
>JBGSYU010000060.1:0-8685 GCA_041750715.1 Lacipirellula sp. | reverse complement strand
TCGCCGGGCGCGTTCGCGTTGCTTTTGCAACGAATTATCGACGCTGACGACGCTGGCGAGCATGCAGAAATTTTGCACGGGCTCGGCGAAGCCCTTAAGGGCCAGCGTCAAGCCTCGCCTCCGGAGAATTGGCCCGCGGCGTTCGCCAAAGCCATGAGCAGCGAACGCGATGACGTCCGTATGCTGGCCGTCTCGCTGGGGGTGACCTTTGGCGACCAACAGGCGATCGCCGCGCTCCGCGAACGGGTGCTGGCGACCGACGCCGATTCCTCCGCCAGACGCCAGGCTCTCGACTCGCTGATTCGCATCAAGGATCCGCAGTTGCTTCCGACGCTGCTTCGCCTCCTACGCGAGCCCGAGCTATGCGAGTGCGCTCTCGCTGGCTTGGCGCTCTACGACGATCCGTCCGTGCCGGGCGCTGTGCTTGATAAGTATGCGGAACTGTCGCCGCAAGAGAAGCGCGTCGCCCTGGCCACGCTATGCTCGCGCGCCGCCTCCGGCCTGGAACTGCTGAAGGCGGTCGCCGCCCGGCGAATTCCCGCGGCCGATATCCCAGCCGATCTCGTCCGCCAGTTGCAGAACCTCAAGCACGCGGAGCTCGACCGGATGCTCGTCGAAACGTGGGGCCAGGTCCGCAACACGCCCGAGGACAAAGCGAAGCTCATCGCCGAACTTCGCGAGTTGATGGCGAAGCCGCCAGCTACGCCGGACCTCGCCTTAGGCCGGGCCCTATTCGCCAAGACGTGCCAGCAGTGCCACACGCTCTACGGCGCCGGCGCGAAAATCGGGCCGGAACTCACCGGCTCGAACCGCGCCGATCTCGAATACCTGCTCTCGAATATCGTGGACCCCAGCGCCGTCATCTCCAAGGACTACCAGCAGACGATCGTGATGACCATCGACGGTCTTGTCGTTTCGGGATTACTTAAGTCGGAAGACGACAAATCGCTGACGCTGCAAACGCCGACCGACGTCGTCGTCATCCCGAAGGATGAAATCGAAGAACGGCAGTTGAGCGACGCCTCGATGATGCCCGACGACCAGTTGAAGCAGTTTACGCCCGAGCAGATCGTCTCGCTGTTTGCCTACCTCGGCGACAAAGTGCAAGCACCGATCCTGGCGAGCAAGGACAATCAGGAACTGTTCTTCAACAGTAAGGACCTCACGGGTTGGACTGGCAACGAAAAGTTGTGGTTCGTCGAGAACGGCGAGATCGTCGGCCGCAGCGAAGGACTCGATCGCAACGAGTTCTTGTTTAGCGACCTCGCGGCGGAGGACTTCACGCTCAGCTTCGACGTGAAGCTATTTAACGACGGCGACAAAGGCAACAGCGGCGTTCAATTCCGCAGCCAGCCGCTCGCAAGCGGTGAAGCCAAAGGCTACCAGGCCGACATCGGCCCCGGCTGGTGGGGCAAGCTGTACGAAGAGTCCGACCGCGGCCTGCTGTGGGACAAGCTTGGTGAGCAGCACGTCAAGAAAGGCGATTGGAACGAGTACAAGATCGTCGCCCGCGGCAGCCGCATCAAAACGTGGCTGAACGGCAAGCCTTGCGTCGACCTCGATGACCCAGCGGGCAAGCGGCGCGGCCAGTTCGCGCTGCAACTCCACGCCGGCGAACCGCTGGAAGTCCGCTTCCGCAAGCTGAAGCTGGAAGTCTTGGAGTAGCCGCAGGCGCGCGCGATGCGCCATCTTCATTCTGAGCGGAGCCTTTCGTCATTCTGAGCGGAGCGAAGAATCTGGAATCAAACGCGGCGCTAGATCCTTCGCTCCGCTCAGGATGTCGGCTCCGCTCAGGATGACGGGTTCGCCATCTCACTTCTGCAAAATCAGCCGGTTATTTCGCGTGATCAGCAGCCGGTAAGTCTCGCCTGCATGGGTGATGGCAACGATGCGGGCGCCGCGGAATAGCTCGTCGGAGCTGATCGTTGGCGGTTCCCCCGGTCGCAGGGACTCTTGGTCAAACGGCGGCTTGACGGGCGAATCTGTCATCGCGTTCCTTTGGGCGGTTGCCACCCTGGCGATTTTGCCCCGTTGTTTTTCTTCGCGAAATTTCAGTAGGAGCCGTTGACGGCCCGGCTTAAAACGCTAATCTATCGTTACTGAGACTCGATATCAATACTTGCCGCAGCCAGCCACGCCTGTTTTCAGGTCGAATCGCCAGCCACGGAACGGTGACCTTCGCACTGCGAAGCGTCTCCCGTGCATCGCGTACCTGAACGACGAAAGGAGAGCTGGCTATCTCGAACCGGGCCCGCCTCACTTGGTGCAGGCGGTACTTTCTTGCCCGTCGGTCTAAATGGCTGTGTGCCGCTCCGACTTTCCCCTGCCAGCCACCGCGCCGCCGGCCCCATTCTGCCGCGACACGAACCCACTGGAGAGACCTCATGACGATCCATCGCTTTCTTCGACTTGCCCTCGGCTGCTTGCTCGTTGCAACGGTGACGCCTGCCGCCTTCGCCATCACCACCTCGGGCGGCCAGGCGTGGGATTTTGTTCCCGACGCCTGGACCCGCGGCAACACGGCCGACACGTCCTACTTCGGCTGGGATGTTATCGAATCTGCTGGATCGCCAGGCGGTCCGTTCGGCTCGGGGCGCCTCGACGATTCAACGCCCGACCTGGGCTCGCCGACGACCGCTAGTTCGCCGCGAATTGTGCAGTCAACAGCGTCGCTGGCGATCTACGGCCATCGCAGCGGCAGCGCCAATTATTATTCGGGGTTTCCCGACAATGCTTTTGCCGACGACGCCTTCTCGGCTATCGCGCCGGCCGGCGGCAGCGGCGGCTTCACGACCGTCGTGCTGCAAGTCATCGGCCAGCCGGCCAATGGCGTGAATGACCTTTCGTTTAGCACGGACAATAGCAGCGTGACCTGGACGCGACAAAAGGACCTCTACGCCAAGAACGCCAGCGGGGCCGGCGTTTACTGGCAGGAGTGGACGGCGCCGGGCGATCACCTGCCGTTCTCGATCCACATGGCGTCCGCATCGTCGAGCATCGGGCTCGACGCTTTCCAGATCGACACGTTTTGGTCGGCCGCCGGGCCGGTGGTGAATGCGATCGCCGCGATTCCCGAGCCGTCGTGCCTCGCGCTGTCCGCGGCGGGCCTGCTTGGATTGGCAAGAATCGCCGGACGTCGACGATCCATCGCCGGCAATCGGTAACGGTGGATCCAACGCGTCACGCAATTGGGAGGAGCACGTATGTTGACCTCGACAATGCTGGAACGACTGCGGGCGTTGTGCGTTGGACTGTTGGCGCTGGCCTTTGCAGTCGCGGCATCCCCCGCGACCGCGGCCACGGCTACTTGGAATGCACCCCACCTCGACACATGGGCGTACACCAACGCCTTCGGCGGCGGCAGCCGCGCGTTGGCCCCGACGTTTACCGGGGGACTGCAGCTCGACTCGCAAACACCGCCGCAATTCCTCCCCCATACGGCGAGCGGCCCGGCGCGGGTCGGCACGACGCTCGTCGCCTTCGACACGACCACTCAACCATCTACCGGCGTTCCAGTCCCCCGTGTGCCGCTCGCATCCAGATACCAAATTAATTCGGTCTCCGTAACTTTGACCATGGAAAGCGGCTCTGGCGGAACGCTGCTGTACGACGGCACGCCCGATACGCGGTCCGAGATTTTGGCCGACGTGATCTCCGGCGACTTCGACGCCCAGCGGCCAATCGAGTTGTACGGCGTCGGCTTCCGCCTGGGCTACGACGGCTTCGCGCTGGCCGGCGCCAGCGGGGCGACGAAGTTCGCCGAGTCGACGTTTCCCTACGGGTCGAGCGGCAGCGGCTACCGCGTTTACCCGATCGTCGGCGACGCCTCCCAACCGGGGCAGTACCGAGACGTATCGAACAACGTCACCGGCGGATTCAGCGCCACCCCCCCCGTTACCGACCCCAACAACGTCACGGCTCCGTTCGATGCAACGCCCTGGGCGGTCGGCACAATAGCATCGCTGAACGACGGCGACCCCATTCCGGATAGCACGATCTCCAGTCCCACGACGTTTACCTTTAGCCTCGACCTGAGCGAGCCAGGAGTCATTCCGTACATGCAGCGATCGTTGTCGACGGGGGCGTTGGGGTTCTTCTTCTCGACGTTTCACCTCGCAGAACTGATGGGCGGCGGCGGGTTAGGCTACCCCCAGTGGTACATGAGGGAGTCCGCCGGCGGCGTCTTCAACGGCGTGCCGGCGACGCTTAGCATCGACTACACCGTTCTCCCCGAGGGGCTTGCCGGCGACTACGACCGCGACGCCGACGTCGACGGCGCCGACTTTCTCAAATGGCAACGCGATTTGGGTGCATCCGCTACACCGGCCGGAAATGGCGCCGACGGCGATGGAGACGGACTGGTCGATGACGGCGACCTCGGCGTCTGGAGAACACATTTTGGCCAGGTGAGCAATCAACTAGCCTCGGTGGCTGCCATACCTGAGCCTTCGACATGGACGTTGCTGTACGTCGGCATCGTTCCAACGCTGTGCGCACGGTGCATGCGCGAGCATCGCGCAGTAGCTCCGCGTTCACGCGGCCAACGTCGGTCCGCCTTCAGCCTGATCGAGTTGCTGGTAGTGATCGCCATTATCGGCGTACTTATTGCGCTGCTACTCCCCGCCGTTCAAGCCGCCCGCGAATCCTCGCGACGTATGTCGTGCCAAAATCATCTCAAACAGATTGGATTGGCGGTCCAAAATTACGAGAGTGCGACAGGGCATCTGCCGCCGCCAAAAACCGGGGCGGGCACCTACAACGACCTAGGCAGCACGTTCGTTCTGCTGCTTCCGTATGTCGAACAGCAACAATTAGTCGCCAATTACGACCAGAACAAATCAATCCTCGACTCGCAAAATTTGCCGATCGCCAGCTCTCCCGTAGACCTGTTCCTCTGTCCGTCGATGGCCCTGCCGCGGGAAGTGCCCGACCGCAGTTGCGGCGAGTTGCTTGCCCCAGGCAGCTATGCCATCTCGTCGCGAACTGAATATTCGAAGCACGGAAGCCTCGACGGCGCCTTTGCGAACCCGCCGGAATCCGGTGTCTACTGGCTCGATGCCGAGCACGTCACCGACGGACTGTCCAACACGTTTCTCGTCGGAGAGGTCAACTACGGTCATAACTCTTATCTCTGGGAAAACTGCGACGGCCAAAACGGCCAGACGAAATGGGGCGACCACACCTGGGCCCACGGTTATTGGGCCCATGGCTGGGGGCATATGTCAGCCAAGTATCCGGACCTATATAACAACTCGAGTTACTACGGCGGCGCCGACAGCAACCGCGCTTTCCGCAGCGATCATCCCAGCGGCGTTCAATTCGTGTTACTCGACGGCTCCGTCCACTTTCTGCGAGACGGAACCGACCCCGCGATTCGCCGCGCCCTCGTCACACGCGCCGGGGAAGAGACCGACCACAACTTCAATTGAGGATAAAATCAATGTATCGATCGGCATCGCACCTTCGAATCGTGGCGGCGTCCATGCTGCTCATGGCAGTAGCGGCACGGCCGAGTTTCGCCCACTTCCCCTGGCTCGCGACCGACGGCGAAGGCCGTGCGCTGCTTTTCTTCGGCGAGAGCCCCGGGGATCGCACTTATCATGTGCCCGAAGCGGTCGCCCAGGCTAAGGTCGTCGCTCGCCGCGGCGATGAACAGCCAGCGGCGGTCGAACTGGCGCTTGTCGAAGAAGACGACTTCATCGGCCGCCGGTCGGCCGACCCGCTTCCCAAGGACGCCGTGCTGGAAACGATGTGCGAGTACGGTCTCTACCACGGTATGTTGCTCACCTACTACGCCAAGCATTTGCCAGGCGATGACGCCGTTCTTTGGGAGAAAATCGGCTCGTCGAAAGAATTGAAGTTCAACGTGGTCGCCAACCTCTCCAAGGATGAGGGCGGCGTCACGGTGGCCGTCGCCTGGGACGGTAAACCACTCAAAGACGCCGGCGTCACGATCGCCGACGCTTCTGGCGAGTCGCAGGAAGGCAAGACGGACGGCCGCGGCGAAGTTGCATTTAAGGACGTCGCCAGCGGACTGGTCGGCGTAACCGCGAACTTTGTCGAGGAGGTCGAGGGCGAGGTCGACGGCGAGGAGTATCACAGCGCCGGGCACTATGCAACGCTCACTTTCCAGCACGGCAAGAAGTCCGCCGCGGCGGCCCGGACCGCTGCCGACGCCGAGGCCGATGCAAACGCCGCGTTAACGGCGCTGCCGGAACCGCTGGCCAGCTTCGGAGCCGCCGTCGCCGATGGCTTCGTCTACATCTACGGCGGGCACATCGGCGGTGAACATGAGCACTCCAAGGAGAATCTTTCGCAGCACTTCCGCCGCGTCTCGCTCAAAGGCGGCGCGTGGGAGAACCTGCCGATGCAGACGCCCCTGCAGGGTCTGCCGCTAGTCGCCCATGGCGGAAAACTGTATCGCGTCGGCGGGTTGAGCGCTCGCAATGCACCGGGCGCCGAGGAAGAGCTGCACTCTGTCGACGAATTCGCGTGCTACGATCCCGCCACGCAGCAGTGGGCGGCTTTGCCGCCGGCGCCCGAGCCGCGGTCCTCGCACGATGCCGTCGTCATCGGCGACACGCTGTACATGGTTGGCGGCTGGACGCTCGCAGGGACCAGCAAGGGAACCTGGGTCGACACGGCTTGGTCGTTCGATCTCGCGAAGCCCGACGCCCAGTGGCAAGCCCTGCCTTCTCCCAACTTCCGCCGCCGGGCGCTGGGGGTCGGTCACTGGCGAGGCAAGCTCATCGCCATCGGCGGCATGGACGAAGCCCGCAAGATTTCCCGCCGCGTCGACGCGCTCGACCTACAGACCGGCGAGTGGACCAAGCTCGCTGAGCTTCCCGGCGAAGGCATGGACGGTTTCGGCGTCTCCGCCTGCAATCTGAGTGGAAAGCTCTACGCGAGCGGCACCCAGGACTCGCTCTACCGGCTGTCGGACGACGGCGCTGAGTGGGAAGCGATTGCGAACTTGGCGCAGCCGAGGTTCTTCCACCGACTCGTGCCCGGCAAGTCGGCGACGTTGCTGGCCGTGGCCGGCGCATCGAAAGACGGCCACGTCGCAACGATCGAGGAGCTGACGCCCCGCCGCCGGCCAGTTCTCGAGCGATAGCAACTCGCGAAACCCTGTAGCCGGCCTCTGTCTGTAGCCGGCCTCTGTGAGGCCGGCTTTTTGTGAGGGCTCGGGGGTCACAGACCCCGGCGACACCTACCGAAGCTCCGGGGTCACAGACCCCGGCGACAGCTACAGAAGCCGTCGAACAAGCACCAAGCACGCGCCCAGCCACGCCGCAAGCGCCGCCCCGCATGGCTCCGGGACGGCCGCCACCGCTGCGGCGCTGGAAAACACCTGCGATCCCAACGCCCGTTGCCACTGAAGAAAATCGCCGCCGTCGACGTCGCCGTCGCCATCCGCGTCGCCGCTGGATTTCAGGCCGGCGCCGGTCTGGCCGACGCCGGCTTTCCACGCGTTCAAGTCATCGCCGTCGACCGTGCCGTCGCCGTTGAAATCCGCCGGTAGCGGGGTTCCGCCGATGGAGAGAATTAGTTGCGGGCCCGCGTCGACGCCCGATTCTTTAGAGTCGAGCCGCAAGGAAGTGAGCGCGTCGTCGATGTTTTCACCGTTGAATCGCACCTCGCGAGCCACTAGGAAGGTAAGCTGCTGGTCGGGATGCGCACTGACGAACGGGGTGACGTCGAACATCAGCTCCCGCGTAGATTGCGTGCCGGTAAAGTGGCCAACGATGTCGGCGGTCGTGCCGATCCCCTCGACGAAGTTGTCCGAAATGTCGCTCACCGTGCCCAGACTGTCCGCCAAGTTAGGGGCGTTGTTCCAAGTGATCGTCTCCTCGTTCCAATTGTCGCCCAGGAGGCCGTAAATGTGCGTGATGACGGTCGCGTCCGAGCCATCGTTCTCGCCGCGAACTCGCAAGATGGCCTGTTCGACCGAGGCCGCGTCGATCTGGCCCAGGTCGAACTTAATGAAGCTCACATTTCTGGCCGCCGGATTAAGCGGGTCGTTTTTCGCGAAGAGGTTGGCGCTCGTTCCGAAATTGCTGGCCGCGTTGCTACCCGACTTCACCATCGCGTCGTCGGTGGCGCCAAGCGTCACGCGGGCCGCCGGCGCCGAATCGGGCGCCGTCACCAGCCAAACGCTTTCGGCCGGCTGATCGAGCGGCGGCAGCAGCCCCGACGCGGGAACTTGCACCACGCGCCGGACTTCGCCGTGGCTCTCCGCGCTCACCTCCTCGACGGTCACGTACGTCCCGGCGGCCAGTCCCCAACCGCTAAGGTCGAGGTTCAGCGTTTGCGAACCCGTCGAGGTATTCGACGAAGTCAGCGAATATCGGCCCGCCGTCGTATTGTGCGACGCGGCGAGTTGCAGAGCCGTCGCCCCGCTGCCGGAGGCGGCTGGGGTTTGCAACAACTGTTGCGCTCCGGCGAACCCCTTCACGAACAACCGCACGACCTCCGCCGCCTTCGTCGACCCGCCAATGTCGAACGGGCCGCCGAGCGGGTCATTGTTGTCGACGTAGTGTACGCCGTTTTTCTTCACGCCGCTGGTGCTATTGTCGGCGGTTTGGCTGAATTTAAAAACGTACAGCTCTTCCACCTGCTGCTTGGCCAGGGCCGAAAGTATCGACCCCATTTGCGTATAACGAACGGGCGTATCGAGCGTTTCGG
>JBGSYU010000059.1:0-6225 GCA_041750715.1 Lacipirellula sp. | reverse complement strand
TCCGCCGCTGCGCGAAAGGCGGTTTAGTCTGCGCTTCTAGCGTCTTTCCCCATCCGCACCGTGCAATTACACTCACTAAAGCCGCGCAAATTGGTAAGAGGCTGCTCGAAATTGCGCGGACCGGAGTTTGCCGATCCGCGCTGAGAGCGGTCCTGAAGTCGTACGAACAGAGCAAGAAAGAGCGAGGCATCCGTGAAAGGCGATTCGAAACCGCGTCGGCTAATCATTCTCACCGAGGGCCATACCGAGCCTATCACCGGCAAGACCGCATCCTGCGTCCTGCGCTATCGTCCCGAGGAAGTCGTCGCGTTGCTTGACAGCACCCAGGCCGGCCGCACCAGCCAGGATCTCCTGGGCGTCGGCGGTGCCACGCCGATCGTCGGCCATCTGAACGACGCCCCGACCGCTAACGTGCTTATGATTGGCATCGCCCCCTCAGGCGGCCGGATTCCGCCCGCGTGGCGGGCGATTATCCTCGACGCTCTAAGCCGCGGAATGGACGTGGTTTCCGGCCTCCATGAATTCATCGCCGCCGACGCTACATTCGTCGAAGCGGCCAAGAAAAGCGGCGCAAAGATCATCGACGTCCGCCAGAACGAAGAGCACGACGTTGCCCATCGCAAGAACATCCGCGAGGAGTGCCTGCGGATTCACACCGTCGGCCAGGACTGCAGCATTGGAAAAATGCTCGTCGCCGTGGAACTCGCCAACGCGCTAAAAGCGGAAGGCCACGACGCCAAGTTCATTGCCACCGGCCAGACCGGCATCATGGTCGAAGGCGACGGCGTGCCGATCGACCGCGTAATCGCCGACTTCGTCGCCGGCGCCATCGAGAAACAGGTGCTGGCCCACCAGCATCACGAGATTCTGGTGGTTGAAGGGCAGGGGTGCATCGCCCATCCAAAATACTCCGCCGTTACGCTCGGGTTGCTCCACGGCTGCGCCCCGCACGGTATGATCATGTGCTATGAAGCCGGACGCACGCACACCCATGGCATGGAATATGTGCCGTTGCGGCCGGTGAGTCAGTTGATCGACGTTTACGAGACGATGGCCAATCTCATTAGTTCGTCTAGAGTCATCGGTATCGCCGTAAACTCCCGCCGGCTCAACACCGACCAAGCCGCCGCGGAACGCGAACGCGCCCGCCAAGAATTTGGCCTCCCCGTGTGCGACGTCGTGCGCGACGGTCCGGACGAATTAGTCCAAGCCATCCTCCAAATGAAGCCGGAGCTAGCAGCGGTACGATAGTGCCGCCGATTGTAGCCCCGGGCTCTGCCCGGGGGTCGGCCACCATCACCAGCGAACTCAACCCTAACGCAGTACGACCCCCGGCCAGAGGCCGAGGCTGAGAACTGTCGTAGTTGAAATGATTCAACTGATTACGCACCAGTTCGAACTGCCGCTGCGGCATGTGTTTTCCATCTCGCGTGAATCGACGAGCGTTCAGCCGACGCTGATCGTCGAGCTTACCGACGGCGTCCATCGTGGCTTCGGCGAGGCGACGACCAATAAGTATTATGGCGCCACGATCCCGCTGATGCGCGAGGCGCTGGAGTCGGCGCGCTCGCTGGTCGAATCGGCCGACCCGCTCGAACCCGCAAAGCTGTGGGAGCAAACCTGGCCGCTGCTCTCCAAGAACCCGTTCGCCCAATGCGCCTTGGACGAGGCCGCCCACGACCTGTGGGGCAAGCAGCAGGACGCCCCCGTGTACGAGCTGTGGGGTCTCACGACCGCGCGTATCCCGCAGTCGAATTTTACAATCGGCATCGACGCGATCGAAGTGATGGTCGAGAAGTTGCTCGAAATGCCCGGCTGGCCGATCTACAAGATCAAGCTAGGCACTAACTACGATCTCGACGCCGTCCGCGAGCTCCGCAAGCACACCGCGGCCGAGTTCCGCGTCGACGCCAACTGCGGCTGGACCGCCGATGAGGCAATCTTTAATTCGTATGAACTGGCCAAGCTCGGCGTCGAGTTTATCGAGCAGCCGCTGCCTGCCGCCGATTGGGACGGCGCGAAGCGCGTCTACGAAAACTCGGCCCTGCCGATCGTCGCGGACGAAAGCTGCATCTCCGAAGGCGACGTCGACCGCTGCGTCGGTCACTTCCACGGCGTGAACGTCAAGCTGGTTAAATGCGGCGGCCTCACGCCGGGTAAGCGAATGGTCGTCCGAGCGCGCGAACTCGGGATGAAGGCGATGGTCGGCTGCATGACCGAATCGACCATCGGCATCTCCGCTATCGCGCAGCTCCTGCCGCTGTTGGACTACGTCGACATGGACGGCGCCGCGCTGCTGGCCAGCGACGTCGCCACCGGCGTAAAAGTCGACCGCGGCACATGCCTCTACCCCGCCGCCAACGGCACCGGCGCCGAACTAATTCAAACCCATTGAACCACGAGGGCACGACGGACACGACGAAAGAGCAAGGAGAAGGTAGGAAAGAGGGAACACTAATCTACGCTAATAACCACTAATGAATTCCAATTAGCGAAGATTAGCGTTAATTATTGACGGCTGCGCAGCGAATGAACCATTGCAGCCCCGGCCTCTGGCCGGGGGTTGGCTTGGATCACGCATGATTTTCCCGCAGGCAACGCTACCCCCGGGCAAAGCCCGGGGCTGCATGATGGCGGGCGACGGCTCATTCGCCGCGCAGTCCTCATTAGTATTCTTTTTTCCCGTTCTTTGAATTTCGTCGTGTCCGTCGTGCCGTCGTGGTTAATTACCTCTGCGAGGAAGAACTATGAAACCTGTTCGCGCCTTTCTGTTCGCAGTTATATGTTGCCAGGTTGCGGTCGCGCGCGCCGACGAGCTCGCCGATCAAATCCAACCCCTCATCGACGTCCACAAGGGTAAGGTCGCCGTTGCGATCAAAGACCTCAAAACGGGCAAGTCGTACGAGTACAAAGCCGACGAGCCGATGCCGACGGCGAGCCTCATCAAGTACCCGCTAATGATCGCCGCGTACCAGGCGATGGAAGATGGCAAGCTCGACGCCGACGACAAGATCACGCTCAACGCGGACGACAAGGCCCCCGGCTCCGGAATTCTCACCGCGCACTTCTCCAGTGGCGCCACGATCTCGCTCCGCGACGCGATCCATCTGATGATCGTCTACTCCGACAACACGGCCACGAACCTCGTTGCCGAACAGGTCGGCCTCAATGCCGCCGCCGAGCAGATGGACCGGCTCGACTGCCCCGAGACGAAGCTCAACTCCTACGTCTTTCGCCGCGACACGTCGATCGCCCCCGAGCGCAGTAAGAAATACGGCCTGGGCAGCACGACCGCCGCCGACATGGTGAAGCTGCTTGAAATGCTCAGCAAAAAGGAGCTCGTCAGCGAACAGGCGAGCGAGCGGATGCTCGAGCATCTGTACGCCTGCGAGGACAAGCAAAAGTTCCCGCGGTTCCTGCCCGACGTAAAGATCGCGCACAAGACAGGCAGCGTCAACGAAGTCCGCACCGACGCAGGCTTGATCGACGCTCCCAAAGGGCCGATCGCCATCTGCGTCCTTACCAACGGGAACGACGACAAAAGCTGGGGCGAGAACAACGCCGCGGAAGTCCTGTGCGGCCGGATCGCACAGATCGCCTATCGCCGCTTCAATGGCGAGGAAGAACCATCCGCCGTCGCCGAATCGGGCGAATTGAAAATCGGTTCCACCGGAATGCTGGTTGAAGCCCTTCAGCGAACCCTCAACGCCCGCATGACCCCCTCGCCGGACCTCGGCGTCGACGGCGACTTCGGCTCGATGACCGAGGGCGCCGTCGTCGACTTTCAAAAAGCCAAGCGCATTGAACCCAACGGAATTGTCGGCCCCGAAACCTGGAAGGCCCTCGGCCCGCTGGTCGAACAAGGCCCCGAGGCGCCAGATCCGGCGGTCGCGAACGTCGACTCGAAGAAGAAGGAGCCTGCCGATGAGATCGACGGCCCGCCTTTCGTGTCGTGCAAAGTCTGGGCGATCGCCGACGGCAAAACCGGCGAAATCCTGCGGGGTTCCGACGAAAACAAGCCCGTCGACATCGCCAGCACGACCAAAATCATGACGGCCTATCTCGTGCTCAAGCACGCCCAGGAGCACCCCGAGGTTCTCGACGAAACGCTCACATTCTCCAAGCACGCCGACGAAACGATCGGTTCGACCGCCGAGGTCCGCGCCGGCGAGGAAATCCGCGTCCGCGAGCTGATGTACGGCCTGCTGCTTCCCTCGGGTAACGATGCCTCTGTGGCGCTGGCCGAGCATTTCGGAAAGCGCCTCGCCCCCGGCGGCGACCGTCGTGGGGATAGTGACGAGACCGAGGCGCCCAAGAACTCGTACGCCGCATTCATCGAAGCGATGAACGAGGCCGCCAAAGACCTCGGCATGGGAAAGTCGCATTACACGAACACTCACGGCCTCACCGACGACAATCATAAGGTCACCGCCGCTGGGCTGGTGAAGCTCACGTACGCCGCGATGAAGCTGCCGCTGTTTGCCGAGATCGTCGCCACGCCGCAGCACGGCGCAAGCGTTTCCGGCCCCGGCGGCTACCAGCGGAACGTGCTCTGGAATAACACCAACCACCTCCTCGGCATCGAGGGTTACAACGGCGTAAAGACCGGCACCACCACCGCCGCCGGCGCCTGTTTGGTGTCGAGCGGCAAACGCGGCGACGACGCGCTACTGGTCGTCGTCCTCGGCGCGGCTTCGAGCGACTCTCGCTACGTCGACGCCCGCAACCTCTTCCGCTACGGCTGGTCGCAACTTAAGTAGGGGAGTTTCTCCGAAACTCCCGGATTAAAGCGACGCGGCCAATAGGCGAGTAACGTTTGGAATGACGTCGCTATTTTTCGAGTCTCGGAGAGACTCGTCTACATGACCGCCTCGCCTTGTAGCGCCGCGCCGCTTGCGCCACAATCTACCCCATGCCGCACGTCTACTTCTACGAAGCCTTTGAAGAAGAAGCCGAAGAACTGCGCCGACTGCTGCCCCCGTCGATCTCCGCCGGTTACACCGATCGAACCATTCAAGAAGCGGGGCACGCCACGCCCCCGGCTCGCCTGATCTCGATCCGCACGCAATCGCAGATCCCGCTCGCCTGGGTGAGCGCCCTCGACGCCATCCTCTCCCGCAGCACCGGCTACGATCATCTCTCGACCTACGCCGCGTCGAGCCGGGTCGCGCTGGGCTATTTGCCGCTCTACTGCCATCGCGCCGTCGCCGAGCAGGCGATGCTTCTGTGGATGGCGCTCCTCCGCCGCCTGCCGCGACAAATTCGACAATTCCACGATTTCCACCGCGACGGTCTCACCGGCGCCGAGTGCGAGGGCCGCACGCTCGTCGTCGTCGGCGTCGGCGCCATCGGTCGCGAGGTTTATCGCATCGGCGAGGCGCTCGGCATGCGCGTTCTCGGCGTCGACCGCGATCCGCGGTACGTCGACGTCGATTACGTCGCCCTCGAAACCGCGCTCGACCAATCCGACGTGCTGGTCTGCGCGATGGACCTTAACGAGACGAATCGCGGCTACTTTGACATGGCCAAGTGGCGCCGGGCCAAACCGGGCGCGATCTTCGTCAACGTCTCCCGCGGCGAGCTCAGCCCTTCGACCGAACTGCTAAGAGCGTTGAGCGACGGTTTGCTCGGCGGCGTCGGACTGGACGTCTTCGACCAAGAGGCGGCGCTCGCCGTCGCGCTCCGCAGCAACTCGCAGCCCGCCGACCCCGAAGCCCTGGCCGCCCTCGAGCTAGCCGTCCGCGACGACTGCATCTGCACGCCGCACAACGCGTTTAACACCGTCGAAGCCGTCGAGCGCAAAAGCGACCACTCCGTCCAGCAAATCGTCGCCTATCTCCAAACCGGCCGATTCCTCTGGCCCGTCGGTAAATAGTCTGGCCATCCTGGCCGGACGAATCGTACCGAGCGAGGATGGCTCGGCAAATTAGCCGCTAGCACCGCCCCGTCAATTCGCCTAGGAACCCTGGGTGCCACGGCCTAGAATCCCCGGCCATGGCCCGCCGACGCAAACCCATCGACGACGACCTGGACGACGAGGATGAAGTCGCCCTGCCGCGCGGCCGCCGCCGTCCGCGCAAGCGTTGGCGAGTCGCATTTATCTTCGTCGCAATCGCAGTGTTCGCCGTCGCCGCCCCGTCGATCGTCGCCAGGACGGCGCTCCGCAACGCGCTACTGAGCAGCGTGCTAGCGCCCGGCGCCGGCAAGCTTACCGCCGCCGCCGCC
>JBGSYU010000058.1:0-2671 GCA_041750715.1 Lacipirellula sp. | reverse complement strand
CCTGCTGCAAATCGAAGCCACGGGTGAACATGGCTCACGCGACGGTTACGCGACCGTGCTGTGCCCGGCGTGCCGTCGCGTCTGCGACTGCGCAAGAGCAAGAAACGCGTCGGCATTCAAGCGACGTCGTCCTGCTGGTCTCCAAACTCCGCTGCGGCGGCATCGGCCTCTCGGTCTCGATGCTTCCCCCCTCGGTCGTCGTGAAGGCGATCGACTTCGCGTTGGCCACGCCCGAGCATTTCGAGCGTTGCGCGAGCGACTCCCTCCTCTACGAGTCGCCGTATCTTGCGGTGGCCGCTCCTCCGCCAGACGCCGCGCTCGTCTAAGCGCCGCACGGCGCCTTTCATTCTGTTTTGCTGCCGCGGCGCGGTGGATTGCGCCCCTATTGGGCGCGCGATTGAGTTCGCGCTGGGCGGCTGCGTTTCTCAGCGATTCTTTATTTCGAGGAGTGGAATAATGCGTTTGACGTGTTCACTTATTGCGGCGGCCGCGGCTCTAGCCACGCAGGCGGCGATGGCCCACGGTCCGCAGATTCAGACGACCCTCGACGCGGGCAAGATTGTCACGCGGGAGATTGTCGACGACACGGCGTATTCCACGACTGAAACGGCGCCTAAACTAATTTACGCGATGCCGCTCGACGAATACCTGGGCGTGTGGCGGGCGCAACCGGACGACTCGGCCACCGGCGGGATTCCCGATTTCATCGGCTGGCCCGGGTTCGCCTATGGCTTCGGGTACGACGCGACGAACAACCCGGCGCCGTTTCCGGTGGGTTCGAGGTTCATCTTGGGATTCACCGCCGGGCTGAAGAAGTGGAGCGGCGCGGCGTTTGTCGACGCCGGCGTAACGGAAGCGGAAGCCTACCGCGGTCCGTCGGCGTCGCCGTCGGCACTGGCGAAGACCTCGGACAGCGGTCCGTTCGCCAGCCTGATGTTTCCGGGAGTTTCGGGCATCTCGTTCGCTTCGGAGGGCGCCGACACCCACAACAGCGTTCACTACCGCTTGGCGGGGGACGGCAGCTCGATTACGAGCGATCTGCCGGACGGCATTTACCTGTTGAGTCTGCAATTGTCGAGCAACAACGCCGACGTGACCGCATCGGATCCGTTTTACTTCGTGCTGACGAAGAATGGCGGCGGCGCCGTGCCGACGGCCATTAATTCGCTCGTTAATTCGCTCGGACTCGACCCGAGCCAAGTGCAGGTCATCGTGCCGGAGCCCGCCGCGGCGGGCCTCGCGGCCTTGGGCTTGGCGGGACTGCTGCCGTTCGTGCGGCGGCGAAAGTTGGCCAGGAGTCGATTGGCATGAGGAGTTGTAAGAGAGCGATGACCCTGGTCGAACTGCTGGTGGTGATGGCCATCATCGGCGTTCTGGTCGCGCTCCTGTTGCCGGCAGTGCAGAGCGCGCGCGCCAGCGCGCGCTCTGCCGCCTGCAAGAATCAGCTTCGGCAAATCGGGTTGGCCACGCAACAGTTCTGCGACGTTCATCGCGGCGAGTTGCCGGATTGGTGGCATTCCGGCAAGGTGAAAGGGGAGCGGAGCTGGATTTTCACCCTGGCGCCGTACATGGAAAAGGTGGATGCGGTCCGCGTGTGCCCCGAGGACAAGTTAGCGGATGAGAGACTCCAGAATAGAGCCACGAGCTACGTGATTAACGACTACCTGACGACGATTGGCGACGATTCGGTTCGCAATCTGCGGCAAGTCTCGGCCACGTCCCAAACGATCCAGACGATGGAGATTGCCGACAAGCTGCCGGCCAAGCCTGAGAACGAGCATACGCATTCCACCGCTTGGTTTGCTCCGATCAACGTTTTCGACGGCGTCGTGCTGGAAGAGATTCAGAAGGAAGTGCAAATCGACCGACACTTGCAGACCGCGCATTACTTGTATCTGGACGGTCACGTCTCGGCGATCGCCGCAGAGCAGATCGCGGAATGGGTGGCCGCGGGATTTGATTTTGCGAAACCGCAATAGGCGGCAGGCTACCAGGGCCGCGATTCGTCGCGGGCTTCAGTACAACACCAGGTATAAAAATGGAACGAGAAATCATGCGCCCTAGAATGATGGCACTGAGTTGGGTCATCGCCGCGGGGTTGTCGGCGACGGCGTTCGGTCACGGGTCGCCAGTCCACATCGAGCCGATCGGCGGCCGATTGACGACTAGCGGCGGGCTGATCTTTACGGATGGTTACGTCGACATGGCATTCGATCCGTCCGATGAGGCGGGACTCGACTTCCCCGGGTTGACGGTGAGGACCGATTTGCCGGGGTTCGACGTCAGCGGCGTAGCGGCCGGATCGCAGTTGCAACTTGAAGTGCTGGGACGGCCCGATCACAGCGACGGTGCAAGGCCGACTCGCTGGCTTTGGTATTGGAATCCAACGACCGAGGCCGTTGTGGTGGCAGCCAACGACCCCGATTTTTCGCTGCGGCGGAAGGACCTGTTGGGAAGCCTGACGCTCGATCAATTCGCGGGGGCGACCGCGACGGTGCTGAATGTGACCGATTCGCTGACGCCGGACTCACACCAGCATTACTTGAGATATGAGCTGGATAATTCGCCCGCGGCGGCGTTTGGCGTGTATGGCGTGTTCGTGCGAGCCAAGTCGCCTGGCTACGAGGCTTCCGACCCGCTTCTTTTGGCATTCAGCTACGGCGTCGGCGTC
>JBGSYU010000057.1:0-4655 GCA_041750715.1 Lacipirellula sp. | reverse complement strand
TACAAAGGGATGCAAGCTCGCGAGAGTAAGCAAATCCCAAAAAGGGCGCCTCAGTTCGGATTGCAGGCTGCAACTCGCCTGCATGAAGCTGGAATCGCTAGTAATCGCCGGTCAGCATACGGCGGTGAATGTGTTCCTGAGCCTTGTACACACCGCCCGTCAAGCCACGAAAGTGGGGGGGGCTTAAAGCCGTCGCGCTAACCCGCGTTTCTTCGGAATCGCAGGAGGCAGGCGTCTAGAGTCAACTCCGTGATTGGGACTAAGTCGTAACAAGGTAGCCGTAGGGGAACCTGCGGCTGGATCACCTCCTTTCTAAGGATTTCTTAGAAACCGCCGTTCGGCGACGAACGACGGGATAGATGGGGCGACCTTGCACTGGAAAAGATGTCAGCTCCAAGCGAGCCGGCCGCGTAAGCGACCGGAGCGCCAAAAGCAAACTCACCAAATTGAATCGAGAAACCCGGCCTGGGAAATAGCCGTCCCAGCGCCGGGTTTTTTTATGCGCGGGCCGATAAGTTGAGACAAGACGATACGATGCGTCGACCGACGCAGACCGCCCTGCATTTCGTTTAACTTCCGAACTTATTCCGCTATGCCCGTTTCCAGGCGATCGCTTGTCGTCGAGGTCGTCGAACCCGAAATCGCGGAGATCCTTCGCGGCAAGACGCCGGCGCAGCGAATTGAAACGGCGTCTGCGGCGCATCGGACGGCTCGCCTTCTCGCGGAGGCAGGGATTGCGCACCAGCACCCTGACTGGAGTACCGCGCAGATTGATGCGGAGCTTAAGCGGAAGCTCGCAGGTGGAGCAAGCTGAACTACTGGCGTTCACCGCCGAGCTGCTCGAGCGACTGGCGATCCGCTATGCCATCGTCGGCTCCTTAGCCAGCGCCGCGTGGGGCGAACCCAGGTTCACGCAGGACATCGACGTCATCGTTCAGCTTTCCGAAGAGCAGCTCGATCCATTGCTCGCGGCGCTGCGCGAGGACAAGTTTTACGTCAGCCGCTCGGCAGCTCTCGACGGAATCCGTCTCCGCCGTCCATTCAACGCCATTCACTTCAGTTCGGGCGACAAAATCGACTTCATGATCCTCGGCGACGCGCCATGGGCGCGCGCAGCTCGACCGCCGGCGGAAACTGGAGATTGTTCCAGGCGTGTCCGCTTATGCCGCCGCGCCCGAGGACGCCATCATCGGGAAGCTGGTCAACTATCGAGACGGCGGTTCAGACGAGACGGCGGTTCAGAAAAGCACCTGCGCGACGTCGCGGGAATGCTGCGAATTAGCGGCGCGGAGGTCGATCGCGGTTACGTCGGCCAATGGGCTGGGCAACTGGCAGTTACTGATATCTGGCGGGAAATCCTCCGGACCGTCGATGGAAACGCTTCCGCCGCGCAGTGCGCAGGCCGGCGACTCCAGCACGCTGAGCCGCATTGCGGGCCCCCCGTAGCGTAGCATTCGTCCATGAGCTGCGGGCATCATCTGTAGCAACCAGCCGCCCGCCACTTAACGGCAATGGAGTTGCCGCTTCGTCGCCTCGGCAGACAAGCCACAGCCGATCTCCCGCCGCAGGGTCCACCGGCGTCCTATTCGGCGGGCGCCAGATAGCTCTGAAGCGAATAGCCGCTAATGATTGAACAGAAACGCGGGGCTATTGATGAGCGCCCACGCCAAGTCCTGGGCGGCGTTGAGCCGCGGGTTCGCCAGTAGACTGTGCGCCTGCTCGAGGCTGCGATACTCCGCATCGAGCGACAGATAGTAAACGAGCAACTTGTGCCGTTCCGCGTCGCTCAATTGTCGCGCGGAAAGCAGTGCTCTCCACGCCGGCGGAACGTCCGAACGCAGCAGCGGCGGCTCGTCGTCGGTCACGGAGATTCGGAACCGACCGAGCAAATGCTGCGCGTCGGCAAGCTGCTGGTCCAGCTCCACGATTAGCCGCGTTCCCTCAACCGGCGTCAGCGGCCGTGCGAAGCGGAAGACGGCGAAATGGCTTTGTCCGATGCCGTTGGCGACGGCCCAACCCGTCTCGGGCTTGGCGTCGATGGCGCCGCCGATCTCGTAACCGGGCTGGTTGACGTCGGCCTGGGCCTCGCTGATCTTCAGCTTGCGACGCTCTTCTGGCTTGTCGGCGGCGGCCGCGAAGACTCTCAATTGAGACAGGACGAAGTTGCCGTTGGGCGCCCGGCCCGGGCCTCGGGCCGGCAGGCGATCGTCGGCAATCGCCTCGATCCGCAAGCCGCGGAGGGGCTGTGTCGGAGCTTCGGCTCGAATGACGTAGGCGCCCAGGCCGGTCGCCCCAGTCGAGAGGATGGAGCCGTCTTCTTGCAGTTCCAGAGTCGCGCCCATTTCGGCGGTCGCTTCCAACGGGGCGAGCACCTGCCAGCGGACGGGCCGGTTCTGGCTTCGCCAATCATCGAACCCGGCTTCCAGCGTCGCGGCGCGCGCGTTAAATGCGGCGACGATCTCTTGGCCGTCGCTACTCGGCGAGGCCAGCATCTCGACGGCGGCCTGTCGCTCCTCCACGGTCGGCGCGCGACCGAGAACGCGCAGGAACACTTCGTCCGCGAGCAAGCCGTTGTCGGCGGTCGAGGCTTCCAGTTTGGCCAGTTCGCTATTGGGGTCGTCGATCGCTTGCGCAAAGGTCGGTCCATTGAGCAACGCCATTACCGGCCCAAGCTGCAATTCGCTCGTCCGCTCGCACTCGCAGCCGCTCTCGCGCGCCGGTCGACCCAGCTTTGAAAGCAAGCCGCTTTCGACTTCGATCATCGAGTCCGGCAGCGATGCCGCCCGGGTGCCCGGCGGCACTCCCGGCAATTGCGAAATCGATCCGACCACGCGATGGACCGCATCGTACAGTGCCTCAGCCGGCAACCGGCGGGGCAGGGCGTGCGAGTAATTTCGGCGATCGTCCTCATTCCAGCGATTGGTCCGGTGTGAAAGCTGATAAGTCCGGGACAAGCAGATGGTGCGGATGAGTTGGCGAACGTCGAAATTGCTGGCGAGAAACTCATCGGTGAGCCACTTGAGCAGTTCCGGATTCGTCGGCGGATTGCCCGCGCGGATGTCGTCGATCGGTTCGATCACGCCGGCGCCCGTGAGATGGGCCCAGACGCGATTGACATAGCTGCTGGCGAAGTACGGGTTGTCTCGCGACGTGATCCACTGGGCCGCCTGGTGGCGCAATGGCGCCACGGTTTCTTCGTCCGCCGCTTTCTTACCGCCCGCTTCGTAGGGGAATCGCGCGGCCGCCACCTTGCCCGTGCGCAGGTGCAGCATCTTGCCGTCGGCGCCGTCGTCGACGATCTCGAACAGCGGTTGCGCCGCCTCCACCGCCGAACCTTCAATGGTGCGATCGCCGCTCTCGGGGTCTTTCTGCAGCCGCACATCGGCGAAGAACGCGGCCCAGCCGTAGTAATTGTCCTGCGTCCATCGCTCGAAGGGGTGGTCGTGGCACTTATTGCAATTGAACCGCACACCGAGAAACACTTGCGTCGTCGTTTCGGCGATCATGTCCGGCGTGCGAAGTACCTTGAAGTACGAACCGCCGGGGGCAACGCGATTGGACCCGGTCGAGGTGAACAGCTCGCGGACGAAGCGGTCGTACGGCCAGTTTTCGGCGATGGCCGTGCGAATCCACTGCCGGTACCCCGCCGCGCCCTCGGGAGCGAGGAAGCGGCCGTTGACCATGAGCAAATCGGCCCAGCGATTGGTCCAGTGCTCGACGTAATCGTCGCTGCCGATCAACTCGTCGACCTTGGCGGCCCTCTTGGTGCGGCTGTCGCGCGGGTCGGCCAGGAACGCTCGCACCTCCGCCGCGGTCGGCGGCAGCCCCGTCAAGTCGAGGTGGACACGACGCAGATACTCCTCGTCCGTACACAGCCCGCTGGCGGCGATCTTCATCCGCGCGAGTTTTGCATCGACGAGTTCATCGATGTGGTTGTAGACGGGTTGCGGCGTCGATTCGAAGCCGGCGCGATCGCCCATCACGGTGAGCGTCGTCGCGGCATAGGAGCCTTCGTAGCGAGCGAGCATGGGCGCCTCGCCGCGGCGAAGCGCGGTGATGGTTCCCGCCTTGTCGGCGGTGGCGCACTCGGTGTCGCCACTTTCGATGAAGGCGTCTTCAGAGACGTCGCGCTCGCTGCCGTCGGAGTACTTGGCGATCACTTTCATCGCGATCGTCTGCGCTGGAGCGTCGAGGACCGGGTTCTGCGGCGACAGCGAAATGGAAACCACCCTCGGCGCGTCGGGGTTGAACTTCGCCCCCTCGGCAATCCAGCGGCAAAGAATGTCGTAACGGCGATTCCCAGGTTCGACGACCGCGCTACCGCCGTGCGGCACATATCCGGTCGATTTGAGCAGCATGAGGCTCGTTTCCGGGTTGGCCAGATTGATGCGGCGGGCCGCGAGGTCGTCGGTCAGTGCGCGATGATCGAGCAGCGGGTCGTAGCCGCGCAAGGAAAGCTGGAAACCGTTCTGTCCCGTGCGCGACCCGTGGCAGGTGCCGGCGTTGCAGCCGAGCTTTCCGAGCACCGGCATGACGTCGGTGAGGAACTCCACCGGAGGAAGTTCGGCGGCTACCGCCAGATTCGAATCGGTCGCCGCGGGCTCGACTTCAAACACGTCGACCTGCGCCACCGCGGCGCCGTCGGCGGCATTGTG
>JBGSYU010000056.1:0-8119 GCA_041750715.1 Lacipirellula sp. | reverse complement strand
TTCACGAAGTCGCCAATGACTTCCAGATCTCGCGGCTCACAACAATGATTCGCCGCGTCCAGCTTTCCCACTTTCGCCGTGCGGAGCGAATGGTACGCGAGATTAGCGCGTGCGAGCGGTAGATCGCCCCAGGCTGTGGCTGAGGGCGCCCCGACATCCGCGCCGAAATTGCAACCTGCCGGAGCAACCAGTAATGAGCCGTCAGCCAACAGAGAACCCCTCGCAGTTGCCGAGAACTACGAGGGGTTGCATAACTGTACATACATTCAGGTGGGCGATGCAGGACTCGAACCTGCGACATCTACCTTGTAAGGGTAGCGCTCTAACCAACTGAGCTAATCGCCCGTGACGTAAATTCTAGGGTACGTCGAACGTTCAACAAGTCCCGCTTGCAAGCTAGTTGCCGGATACGTTCCGTTCCGTTCCGTCCGCCGCCCGTTACTTATCCCCCCGCGTCGCGATCGTAGCGAGGTTGGTCCGCACCGTCTCAAAATCCTCAGCGTCGAGCGCCTTCATCGCATCGACGGCCAGCGCTCGTATCTCGCGCAGCAGCCTAGTTCGCGCGGCCTGCCGGGCTTGCTTTGTTCCCGCGGCCGCCCGCCGCGATTTCTTCGCTTGCGCCGTGTCGGTTCCCGTCTTGCCGAACCGCTTGCGCTTCTTCACGGCGGTCTTGCCTGCCGTTCGTTGCTTTGCCATGCGTCACGCGTGCCTTCGTTCCAGCAAAAATGACTGCCACATCCGCGGTTAGCATACCAGCTAGTGTCAGAAAGCCGCAAAAAATCGTTTCGTTGAACGCGTAAGCTGTAGCGATTGCCCCGCCAATTCCGGTCGTGCCGGACAAACCGCCGCGGTTAATGCCGAAGATGCCGCGGACGCCGGTTTTACCGCTTGTCCCAAAGATTCTGCTGCCGATGGACAGGGAACGTGGGCGGCTGGCCCCTATCCCCCATAGCGCTCCCAGGAGTCCGGCCAGCGCGCCGGCCCAACTCGGCCGAGGCCCAAAGCCTCCGTTTGCCACCACAAGAAGGAATCGTATGCGACTGTCCCTCCACATCGCGGCAGCGTTAATTTTATTGACGAGCTTGCTGGGCGTCCGCATCGCTCACGCCCAGTCGTACGGCGTCGAACTACGCAACACGCTAATGCCCGCCTCTGGAGCGATGGGCGGAACGAGCGTCGCGCGGCCGCAAGATTTTGTTTCGGGCATCAACGGCAACGCGGCGACGCTCACGCAGTATCGCGGCACGCAGTTCACCTTCGGCAGCGCCTGGGCGGAAGGAACCTTCAACATCGACCAAACGGGCAACGTCCCCTTGCCGGGAATCACGCCGTTCTCGGCGAAGTCGCAAACGCCAGGGGCGGCCGTGCCGAACATCGGCGTCACGCAAGAACTGACGGCCTACGGGCTGCCCGTTCATTTAGGCATGGCGATCATTGGCGTCGCCGGCGCGGGAACCAGCTTTCGGCAGGTTCCCGAGAGCAACGGCACATCGACCTATTTAAGCATCCTGGAGTTCGCCCCGTCGGCGGCGATTCAACTCACCGATCGACTTTCAGTCGGGTCGACCTTCTTCGTCGGTTCCGGCTATCTCGACGGCCCCTTCGTCGGCGACGGCGCGATGACAAACGCCTACGGACTGCGGGCCAGCGTCGGCATGAGTTACGACGTAAGCGACGACACGACCTTTGGCGCCTATTATCAAACGCGCCAGCATTTCCGCTTCGAGGACGCGGTCCGGTTGGAACTGCTGAACGGGTTGTTCGAGCAGTCGCGCGACGTAGAACTTGAGTTGCCGCGAAATGTCGGCCTGGGCGTCGCCAACACCAGCTTCATGGACGGCGATCTGCTGTTGGCGGCCGACGTCCTCTACATGAACTGGCAGGACGCCGACCTGTTTGGCGACGTTTACGAAGATCAGTGGGTGCTCCAGGTTGGCACGCAGTATCAACTCACCAAGCGCTGCAAACTGCGGATGGGTTACGCCTTTGCCGAGAACCCCGTCGACCCCACGACGGGAGATTCTGTGTCAGGCATCCCCGTACCCGGCGGCATTCCGGCTGTGAAATACTTGCAGGCTCAACTGGCCATCGTCGGCGAGCACCGCCTCTCGGGCGGCGTCGGCTTCAGCGACGTGCTGCCCGGCGTCGATCTCGACGTGTTAGCCGGCGGCATGTTCGAGGGCTCCGATCAACTCGGCGCCAACACGGCGGTGAGCGTCGAAAGCTACTGGGTCGGCGGCGGGCTCACCTGGCGCTTCGGGCGCGGCGCCTGCCCGGCGGAGTAAATGAGGAGACTTTCGCGGCCTCAGTGGTGGATTGCGACTTCGCCCCCTTTGGCCGCGGGGTTGGCGCAGCGACTGAACGCGCTGTTGGCGTAGAGACCATCATTTGGAGCTGAGCGAAGGGTCCAGGGAGGGTTTGAGATTCCTCGCCTCGAACAGAATGGCGCTTCCCGCCGCAATTCTCTACTGGCAGAGATAGATCGACGATGCGCAAAGCCGTTCGTCCTAACGTCGTTGGAAGCTGTGCATGGCTAGCGTTCTTGCTCGTATCGACCTGTCCTCGTGTAGCCTTCGGGGCGGACGAATCGTTGCCGGCGGGCATGGCGCTGGATGAACTGTCGTTTGCTTCGGCTGCTTTGGCAATGTACGGTTTCTATTCGCCGGGCATGGGAATTGACCAGTCGGTCTTGACGCTGGAAGAGCATGTGCCAGTAGGCGCCTACGAAGCGGTAGCCGTGGGAAGCGGCAGCCAAACAAGGCTCATCGACCGCATCACAGATCCGACCGAGTGGATCATGAACTTTCGCTTCCGCCAACAGTGGAACTGGCCTGTCGAGCCTTCAGACCCGGACACTCAAACAATTGAGTTTCGCCCCACCATCCCGTTTTTGGCGTGGGGCCACGTTAACCTGTTGCGCGTCTCGGTCCCCTATAATGTTCGCGGCCCCGAAAAAGCAGGTCTCGGCGACGTCGAAATCTTGGATCTCATCGTGTGGGAGGAAAGTTGGGGCCGGTGGGGCGGGGGACCCTCCCTGCGGTTAACTGACGATTCGTTTCAGGCCGGTCCCGCCGCAGGCGCAGTTTCCAAAAACAAGCACTGGACGGTTGGCGCCCTAACGCAGATTTATCTCAGCGACGACGCTTCTCAGTCACGGCTTCAGCCAATCCTCGCGTATAAATTTAACGAGCACTGGGCGGTAGGCATTGGCGAGAGCGAATTTCGCTACGATTGGAACGACGGCCGCTGGACCCAACTACCCCTGGGCGTTCAGGTCGACAAAATCGCAAAACTGCGCGGCCAGAAAATCCAATTCTTCATCAACCCACAATACAATTTCCAGCGTGATTCGAGTAATTCGGGTTGGACGCTTTTCTTGGGTGTAGCGATCCTCGTACCCGACGCCTAGCCGCTGCCGTTCAATCGGAGAGTCGGCAATCAAACTCGGCGACGAGCCGCCGGGCTAGGCCCTATCGAATCGGTCTCGGCTCGTTTCTGGAGACCGTGCGCCGAATATTAACACTTTTCTAATGGATACTTGGCGGCCCCGACGGTATGTTAACTGCGCTATGCGCACGGACCTTTTATGAGTCGGACGATCCCTTGCCACGTCCCTTTCGTCAAGCAACTGACAAACTCGAAGGATGCACTCCAATGAAGCAGCGTCTCTACCCATTTGGCATTCGTCTTACGAGCTTTCTGGTCGCGCTGTGCGCCGGCGCTACGGCTCACGCTCAGACCCAACGGCCCAACATCGTCTTCATCATGGGCGATGACATCGGCATGTGGAACATCGGCGCGTACCACCGCGGCATGATGGCCGGGCGAACGCCGAACCTCGACCAATTGGCCAAAGAGGGAATGCTGTTTACCGACTACTACGCCGAGGCGAGCTGCACCGCCGGACGCGCTAACTTCATCACCGGCCAATTGCCGATCCGCACCGGCATGACGACGGTCGGGCAAGCTGGCGCCAAGATCGGGATCCCGGCCGAGGCCTGCACCATCGCCACGGCGCTCAAAGCGCAGGGGTACGCCACCGGCCAGTTCGGCAAGAACCATCTCGGCGACCGGAATGAGTTCCTGCCGACCGTCCACGGCTTCGACGAATTCTTCGGCTACCTCTATCATCTCGACGCCATGGAAGACCCGGCGCATCCTAACTACCCCCAAGATCTCTTGAACGTGGTCGGCCCGCGCAACATGGTTCATTCCTTTGCGACGGAGACGGACGACCCGACCGAAATGCCGCGCTGGGGCAAGGTCGGCAAGCAGAAAATCGAGGACGCCGGTACGCTCTACCCCGAACGGATGGAGACCGTGGATGATGAGATCCGCGATCTGGCCTTGAAATTCATGGACAAGGCCAAGAAGGACGGCAAACCGTTTTTCGTCTGGCTCAATCCCACACGCATGCACATCGTCACGCACCTCTCCCCCAAGTGGGAAGCGACGCGCAACGCCGAGAACGGCTGGTCCGAACAAGAAGCCGGCATGGCGCAGCTCGATAACGACATTGGTCTGGTGCTCCAGAAAATCAAAGACATGGGCGAGGACGATAACACGATCGTCGTCTTCACCACCGACAACGGCGCGGAACTGTTCACCTGGCCCGATGGCGGAACGACGCCGTTCGCGCAGTGCAAAGGAACGGTGATGGAAGGCGGCTTCCGCGTCCCTTGTATGGTGCGCTGGCCGGGCAAAGTGCCCGCGGACGTTGTGCAGAATGGTCTTATGTCGGGCTTGGACTGGTTTCCCACGCTACTCGCCGCCGCGGGCAACCCCACCGTCGCGGCCGACCTGCTCAAGGGCGCCAAAATCGGCGATCGAAGTTACAAGAACCATCTGGACGGCTACAACCAGTTGGAACTGATCACCGGCAAGGGCCCCTCCACGCGCCACGAGATTTTCTACCTCGGCGAAAGTACCGTCGGGGCGATACGCATCGACGACTACAAGTTCCGTTTCATCGACCAGCCGCAAGGCTGGCTGGGTGAAAAAACCCACCCCGACGTGCCCTACATCACAAATTTGCGCCTCGATCCGTTCGAGCGCATGGGTTGGCCCAACAACGGAACGAAGGAGGGCGCGCAGCAATACTTCGACTGGTTCAAATTTCAATTCTGGCGCTTCGTCTTCGTTCAACAGCTCGTGGCCAAGGAACTCCAGACGTTCATCGACTACCCGCCAATGCAGGCGGGCGCCAGCTTCAATCTCGACGCCATAAAAGCGGAAATGGCGACCAGGATGCAACAGGCCGAAGCGGCTAGCAAGGGGCCAGGCCAATAGATCAGTAACGACTTTGCCGCGGGCGGCCCGGCAGGGCCGTCCGCTGAACTGTGCGATATTTACAAGTAGGTAGGAGAACATTCATGTTGCATCACGATCAAAACATTGCTCTTACAAGCCGTTCGCGGTCTACCGAAAAGGCGCTGTTCGCACTTACTACCGCAATGGTGCTCCTAGCCGCTTACCTCGTCACGGCCCAAGAGATCACCGGCACGCCCGGTTCACCCAGCGCCACCACCACGGTGGATGGCAATTACCTCCCGAACCCGCCGTCGAAATTTGGCGGCGTCATCAACCTGAGCGCCAAGGATTCTAAGCCATATTGGCCGCCAAACGTTGTTCCGCCTAAGGGCGCGCCCAATGTGCTGCTCATCATGACGGATGACCAGGGATATGGCATCTGCAGCACGTTCGGAGGCGTCGTTCCGACCCCCAGCATGGATCGTCTTGCCAAGATGGGGTTGCGGTACACGCAGTTCCATTCCACCGCGCTCTGCTCGCCGTCGCGGGCGGCCATCATCACGGGGCGCAATCACCACTCCGTCGGCTTTGGGGTCATCTCCGAGCAGGCCACCGGCTTTCCCGGGTACGATTCCACGATCGGCGTGGACAACGCAACGGTGGGCAGGATTCTGCAGGACAACGGGTTTGCCACGTCGTGGTTTGGCAAGAACCACAACACGCCCGACTACCAGTACAGCATGGCTGGACCCTTCACTCAGTGGCCCAGCGGAATGGGCTTCGACTATTTCTACGGGTTTATGGGCGGCGAGACCGATCAATGGACGCCGTGGCTCTTCCGCGATCATACCCAGATTTTCCCTTGGCGAGACCAGCCCGGCTTCAATCTTATCACCGGTATGGCGGACGATGCCATTGAATATCTCAACCGGGTGAATGCGGCGGCGCCAGACAAGCCGTTCTTCTGCTACTACGTTCCCGGCGGCACCCATGCCCCGCATCAGCCGACTCAGGAGTGGATCGACAAGTTTAAGGGCAAGTTCGACATGGGTTGGAACGACATGCGCGCGCAAATCTTTGCCAATCAGAAACGCCTCGGCGTAATCCCGGCAAACACGAAGCTGACGCCGTGGCCGGATGGGCAAGCCGAGTTCGGTGGAGCAACGCTGCCCAAGTGGGAGACGCTAAGCGCCACGGAGAAAAAGCTATTCGCCCGGCAGGCGGAAGTCTTTGCCGCTTATGTCGCCTACACGGACCACGAAATTGGTCGAGTGATCCAAGCCGTCGAGGACATGGGCAAGCTCGACAATACGCTCATTATCTACGTCAGTGGAGACAACGGCACCAGCGCCGAAGGCTCTACCATTGGCACCCCGTTCGCTATGGCCGCGCTTCAAGGCATCGATGTTCCCGTCGAGGAGCAGATGAAGTTTTACGACGCCTGGGGCTCGCCGCTGACCACGCCGCACATGTCCGTGGCCTGGTCGTGGGCGTTCGATACGCCGTTTAAGTGGACCAAACAGATCGCGTCCCATTTCGGCGGTACCCGGCAGGGCATGGTCATGGCCTGGCCCGGCCGCATCAAGGACGCTGGCGGCATCCGCACGCAGTTTCACCATCTGATCGACGTCGTGCCCACAATTCTCGACGCGACCGGCGTCAAAGCTCCGGTTATGGTTGACGGCATCGCCCAAAAGCCCATCGAAGGGGTGAGCATGGCTTACACCTGGGAGAAGGAAAATGCCGACGTCCCGTCGACGCGTACCACGCAATACTTCGAAATGTTCGGCAATCGAGCGATTTATCACGATGGTTGGGTCGCCACCACGACCCCGCCCAATGCGCCTTGGTTTATGGGACTGGGCAAGTTCCCCGATGTGATCAACGGATATAAATGGGAACTCTATAATATCGCCGCGGACTTCTCGGAGCACGACGACCTCGCCGCGAAGAATCCCGATAAGCTGCGCGAGTTGCAGGAACTATTCCTCGTCGAGGCGGCGAAATACCAGGTGTTCCCGCTCGATAATTCGATCCTCCCGCGCATACTCGCTCCTAAGCCGAGTTACACCGCCGGACGAACCGAGTTCACCTATACGGGCGACCTCAGCGGCATCCCAAATACCGATGCGCCGAACACGCTGGCCAAGTCCTATACGATCACTGCCGAAGTGGAGATTCCCAAGGCCGGCGCCGAGGGAATGATCGTCACCGACGGCGGGCGCTTTGGGGGATACGGCCTCTTCTTGCTCAAGGGAAAGCCGGTGTTCGTTTACAACTTCCTAGGGATGGAGCAATTCCGCTGGGAAGGCAAGGACTCGCTTCCGCGGGGCAAGCAAACCATCGCATTCGACTTTCAATACGACGGCCCGGGCATGGCCAAGGGGGGCGCCGGCGTTTTGTCGGTAAACGGCAAAGAGATTGACGGCAAAAAAATTCCGCACACCATCCCGGCCATCTTGACGATCGACGAATCCTTTGACGTAGGGAGCGACACGCGCACAGCCGTAGACGATAGCTATGAACTGCCGTTCCAGTTTACCGGGACCATCGACAAGGTGACATTCAAACTCGGCCCGTCGCAAATGACGGCGGCTGCAACGGACAAGCCGGTCACTACCGAATCCGCTAGGAGCGCCTCAAAACTCATCTCACAGAAAGCAAATCCATGACTCGGCCATTAGTTCGCGCGGCATTGGTGACGGCGTTGTGCCTGACAGTTTCCTTCGCCCATGCCCAACGTGGCGGCGGTAGGAAAGGTGGCGGCGGCGGAGGCGGTCGCTCAGCAGGGGGCGCTCAAGCCGGCCGCCAACCCGGGGGCGATGGGCGAGGCGTGGGGGGTCCGCTGACCGTCGACCACCGCCTGGGT
>JBGSYU010000055.1:0-2436 GCA_041750715.1 Lacipirellula sp. | reverse complement strand
CGGTCCATCCGTCTGCTTATGGCGTCCTCCATTTCTATTTGGCAAGCTCCTCGAGCGACCGCGCCTGCTGCGTCAGCGGGTCGCGCCGCCTCCAGTACAGATCGCCTTATAATTGCAGAACACTCGCGGTCAGTATCCGGCCGGCGGTCCGCCGCTTGCGCCGATACGCGGGGAACATTCCCTAGATCAAAGCGCTCGTTTCATGTCTGTTCGACTGGACGGATACGTTGTCCGGTGTGCCGGACGATTTTATGGGAGTGAACCACATAACCCGCTACACAGGAAGGCTGCTCGCAGCTACTTTCCTATCGGCCGCCCTCGTGGCCCCCGCCGTTGCCCAGCAACGCGGCCTCGTCAATGTGAATGTCAGCGACATCGTCATTCAGGTGCCGATCGGCGTCGCCGCGAACATCTGCGGTTTCAGCGTCGGTGTCATCCAGGATGCGCGCAGGGCAAACCAGGAAACCGTGTGCGATGCGACTCCCAAGGCGGTCGTTGACAATCAGGCCGCCAGCACCTTCGCCGATAGGCAAGGTATGCTCGACGATATCCTGGCGCTTCTCTAAACGCGCCTCGCAGCCAACTGCGGCCGGTTTTCGCCGGCCGCAGCCATGAAGGCCGACGACGCAGATGCGAGAGCAGCCGCTGTCCGCGCTAGTCGCCGTTCTCTTCCTGATCGCGGCGGCGCCCGTGTTCGCGGACGAAACCGACCTTCGCCCAGGATGCCCACCAACAGGCTACGGCGCCGCTGCGTGCGTGCCGCCAATGGGGCTGGAGCAGGAACGGGTTGTGCACTACGGGTGAGACCTCGGTCTCACCGGCAAGGTCGTCTATGCAGACGATGTCCTGTCGTTCGGCTTCAGCGACGTCGCGAACCGGGACCTTCTCGACGGGCCGCGCATCGTTCCGTTCCCGGGACCTGCGGACAGCCTTAACTATCGTCGGCAAGCTACCTTCCGCTACGCGCCGAAGAAGACCGACAGCTTCCGCTTTGAGCTGGCCGGCGGCACGTATCTTGCGCGCAGGCCAGCAGCCGGGCGGTATCCGAGATTGCAGCTCGGGCCGCCGTCCGCTTGGGTCGAGCACCAGTCCGAGGAGTTCGGCCTGAGCATTGGGCTGCTCGACGAGCGGATTCGCTACGAAGGCGGCTTCGCTCGCTCGAACTATGAAGGCAAGCTGGACTACCAGGCGCCGCAACGGCGACCGGATCGCTGGACGCTGCCACTGAGGGGTGGATCGGGCGAAGCCTACAGCCACAGGCTCGAAGCCGACCTGTTCACCTCGGGCTCTACCAGGCTCATGGTGTACGGCGGCACGCAGTCGGCGTCGCCACGATTCCGCAGGGGTGTGCGCGCGGACGGGCTGCGGCGCTACTCCACTGGGAAGATCGATGAACTAGGCATGCGGTTCAACGCAGGCCGGTCCAGCGTGGACATGATCTACAGCGAGCGCAACGCCCGCGACAGGGACCAGCGGCGTCTCGAAGGCGAATTGAGCTACGGCTCGATAGCCGTCGGCGTGTTCAGCGAGACCTTTCAGTTGAGCCGAGGCGTGACCCAGCTCATGACGGAGGACGCGTACGGCGGATCGTTGACTTACGACCTGTCGACGCTCACAGCGTCGGCGGGCGGTTCCGCGGCGGCCCTGTTACTTCCCGCGAGCGTCAGCGTGGGGCTGCGAAGGGGAGAGATCCGCTATCCGGGCCCCTCCGAGGCGCAGCCTGACATCGCCGATAGCTTCAACGTCGGCGTCTCGTGGATCCAGCCGAACGGTGGCACCGACCTGTCCTTCTATCGCGGCCGGACCGAGGCTCCTGCGAATAGCCAGTTGGGGGCGGACGTGCGTGAGTTCGGGTTCGACCTGACGCAAACCGTGCAGGTGGGGGCTTGGGCCGCGACAAGCTACGTCTCGGTCGGCGAGTACAAGACCGACTATCTCGGCGACCTGACGAGTGATCAATGGGCCGTCGGCGGGGTTTCGCTCGGCTACAGCCGACGAGATTTCCCTGACCTGTCTTTCGGTATCGACGCAGACGGATACCGCGGCGCGTACCCTGCCTATGGAGCCCGCTTCCGCGAAGCCACCGCAAGCTTCGATGTCGGCGTCGACTTCTCGAAATTCTTTCCCGTGGGCGGAGCGATGCGGATCGACTATTTCGCCGTCAGCGGCGGCGGCGCGCCAGAGGGCGGCTTCGAGCACGTTCTGGGCGGCGTGCTCGGCTTCCAGTTCTAGCGCCTTGACGCCTTAGGACGTTCGCTTCCTTATCGCGAAACCGCGACCCGCGGCTCGGCCCCTTCGGAAAACACATCTAAAACAATTGGTTGACCCTGGTATCAAGATGATACGCGCTCAGGCCTCGACCGCCTCCCTCGCCCCGTTCGCCTCGCCGAGGCGCGCGGGCAGGGCGTTAGCCCAGGCGGTTATGGTGCCCGCGCC
>JBGSYU010000054.1:0-12455 GCA_041750715.1 Lacipirellula sp. | reverse complement strand
ATCGCCCGCGAGGGCGCGTCGATGCCGCAACCCATTCCCTTGCCGGCGATCGAGCAGCCCGAGTCGATTACGCCGACACCGCTCAATGCATACGCCGATCTGCCGATTTCGCCCGCCCCGGCGCCTCTGGCGGAACCCTCGGCGGAAGCGACCGTCGAATGGCCGCCGTCGGTCACGCCGGAACCCGCGTACACAGCCATGCTTCCGGCCCCGGCGGCGGAACCGATGCCGGCAACGCCGATCGTTCGGCAACCGCCCATCGAAGAACCCATGGCCGAGCGGCACTCGGTTGAATACCCAGCGACGCAGTATCACGCTATCCAGCAACCCCTGGCACAGCGGCCGATCATCGAGACGCCCGTGACGGAACCTCTCAAGATCGACGAGCCGGCCGCGCAGGCGCCGCCAATGGAAGTGCCGCCGACGGCCGTGCTCCAGTTGCCCAACTCAATCCGGGCGTCGACCCCCGAAGTCCTGCGGCAGCCGTTATCTACCGCGACCCAAAACGGTTCGCGGCAGTCGGCTCGCCCCCTTCAGGCGGCTCCGCGATCGGCGACACAGGCGCCTCGCAGGGACGCGAAGCCGCAATTGCAGATGCCCAATTCCGTGAGGCCTGCGGCGGCGGAGGGACGATCGGATCGGGTTACTGGCGCTTCGGGAAACCAATCCGCCAGGGCGGCGGCAGTTCCGGAACGAACCGACGTCGCGATGACAACGCAGATGCAGTTCCCGAATTCGGTTGGGATCGCCGCCCGCTAAGCCGCAAGCGGCCTAGGGACTACTTGCGATTGCGGTAGAGCGACTGGTCGACCACGTCGACCATCGCATCCACGTCGAGCGTCCCGCCGAGGAACGCATTCACGCGAGTCGCTTCCCCGCGCGGGTCTTGCTGCATGCGGTTGTAGTCGACGTCGATCAACTCAATGTGAGACTGCTGGCCGACCCACTTGTAGAACGAGTCGAGCTCGGACCGGAAAAGGGCCGACATTTGAGCTTCGCTCACCGAGTCGGCCGCCCCGTGCCGCTCGAGCATCACCTTCTGCGACGCGAGCACCTCGTCGAGCTTTCGCCGCATGAAGAGCACGCGGTACGTGCGGTCGGCCGGCAGGTCGTACAGGAGCCGGTAGACCATTTTGACGGCTTTGCCTTCGCTTCCCGCGAGCCAGGCGTCGTCTTCTTTCGTTTGCTTGACGGCTTCGAACTCGTAATAGCCGTTGGGGTTATCGTCGTCAGGCGTGCGAATCTGATCGGTGAGCACCGCCAGGCCGCCCATTTCGAGCATGCGCATCATCATCGAGGTGCCCGACCTGGGGAGGCCGGAGACAATGGTCAAGAACTCAGCGGTAGCGACGTTCATCTTTTTGGTGTGTCCTTAGAATACGACAAATTGACCCACTTTTCTTTACACTCTTGCAACGCTAGGTTCTTTAACCCAAGCAGAACTGCAAAGTCCGGAAGCTGCTCCCTCTGAGGTACTCCGAAGAGTCCGGCCAGATTCTTCGGAGTACCTCAGCAGTGACCCTGCGCGGGACTTTGCAGTTTTCCTGTCTCTAACCCCAGGGAAAGCGGTATGGCAACCGACCCTCTCGTGTTTTCTGCCGTTACTCCGGGCAAAGTTCATGCCGCCTTGCAATCGATGCGCGTCCGGCGACCTTCCTAAGACTAAACGAAACATCACGTTTGTCCAGTTTCCTAAGGACGCACACAGGAGAACTGCGACGTCCAGAACCTGTCAGCTCGCCGCAGCGAGTGGCCGTGGCGACTTGAGGTACTCCAAAGGGTCCGGCCAGATTCTTCGGAGTACCTCAGAATGACCGTGCGCAAGGGACTTTGCAGTTCTCCTGAGGATGTACAGATTTACGGAGCGCCCCAAGCTAAAAACTAAGCGGAAAAGGAAAAGGACGGTTGCGCAATTAATATAAAACGTATAGGAATAACCGCTGCCGCAAATTCGAACAGTTCGGCCCAGCGGCGCGACTAGTCCTACAGCACTGCCTGCATGCTTTAGCAGCACAATCTGCCCCCGCCTGCGCGATATGTCAAATTTTTTCGCGCGAGTCGCAAAGAAACACTACCAATCGCCGCACGACCGGTTATGGTAGACACTGTCATTTGCCGCAACCGGCATTGCCTTTGCTAAAAACCCGCCTGGCCGTCAAGGAACGACGCAGCTAATTGCACCGACTAGATGATCGCCTGCGAGACTAAAAAGTTTTCCCCAGTGCGATCGATGCGCGTTTTCCATTCAGACTGGCTGTAGAACTCCCACCAACTATCGTTACTTCGATAGCGATATTAAACCGTCGCGAGTACCACTCGCGTGCTGTTCGTTTGCGCCGCGACCGCCGTGTCGCCGATGTCGTCGTGCGTACATCGACGATGCTTGCCGGATGCGAGCGCCATGTAATTCGGACCAAACAGACTTCGGACGGAACAGAGAACCCGGGCAAACTTGAAGTGGCATCACCGATTCCTCAATCGCGGAAGGGTAAGCTGTGTCGAACGGGCCAGAACAAGTGCATTTAGAGATTCCACGTTTTGGAGAATTTGCACGTCAGTACGCCAGCGTAAGCTCGAAGGCGATCGCCGATTGCCTTCAGTTGCAACGGCAAACGGGAAATCGGCTCGGCGCGCTGCTCGTGCAAGAAGGGCATCTCACGCCCGTGCAGATGTCTGAAATCCTGCGGCGGCAGGCACAGTGGGCCGCGCGAATGCGCAGTCACGACGTCGCGCCGTTGGAGTTTCCGCTCTCGACTCCGCTGTCGCTCTGCTTTCCTTGTTACAACGAGCAAGACGTTATCGGCGACGTGTTGGCCGGAGCGCTCGCGGTGCTCCCCGAGTTCCTCGAAGAGTTCGAAATCATCGTCGTCGACGACGGCTCGGCCGACAATACTTCAGCGGTCGTCGCCCGCGTCTCCCAGCAAGACGATCGAGTGCGTTTGGTGCGTCACGAGAAGAATCGCGGCTACGGCGCCGCCGTGGCCACGGCGCTGCGCGCCGCCCACGGCGAGTGGATCTGCTTCACCGATGGCGACGGGCAGTTCAATATGCTCGATCTGCCGCAGCTCTTGGTCCATGCCGATCGCACCGACGTCGTGGTCGGGTACCGCCATTCGCGGGCCGACAACGGCATTCGCAAGTTCAACTCCAATAGCTGGAAGTGGCTGATCCGCTGCCTGATGGGGCTGCGAATTCGCGATCTGGACTGTGCTTTTAAGCTGTTTCCGCGGTGGGTCGTCGACTCGCTCACCCTCAACGCCGAGGGCGCGTGCATCAGCGCCGAGATCATGACGCAGTGCGCCCGTGGCGGGCTCACGATGACCGAGGTTCCGGTCAATCACTACCCCCGCTCCGCGGGAAAAGCGACGGGCGCTAATCTGGGCGTGGTTCTCAAGGCGTTTCGGGAACTGCCGATCGTCTGGCAGTATCGCAAGATGCCGCGTTGGACGCCCGATCGCCGGCTGAGCGACGCGGCTGCGGCCCCGTGGGCGGCGCGTCGAAAAGAGAAGCCGGATTCGGCGCGGACGCGGGCCGTTGAATCAGTGACTGTTGAATCGCCTCTATCGACTGAATCGCCTCTATCGACCAATGGGAGGGCGGCGGTATGAGCATCGCGATTTCCCCACAACCCCGCGAACATTCGCGCACCGCAATTCGCACGCCCAGGCGGCGGGTCAACGCGCCGCTCCCGACGTCGGCCGAACCAAAGCTGAAAATATGCATGCTCGCTGCATGCCCGTTTCCGGCCAACCACGGAACGCCCGGCTCCATCCGCGAGCTGGCCGAGGCCACGGCCGATCGCGGGCACGAAGTCCATGTGGTGACGTATCACATTGGCGAGGATTTGCCGCTGCGGGGAGTGCATCTGCATCGGATCGCCGATTGGACCGGCGAGCGCGGGGTGACGGTCGGACCGACGAAGTATCGGCCGTTGTACGACTTTCAAATGATCTTCAAGGCGATCGGCGTGGTGCGCAAGCATGGTTGCGACCTCATGCATGCGCACGGCTATGAAGCCGCCATGGCCGCCGGTTGTGCGCGGCCATTCGTGCGGCGGCCTTTGCTCTACAGCGCTCATAACAACATGGGCGACGAGTTGGCAAGCTACGACTTCTTCAAGTCGAAGCGCGTGGCGAATGCATTGGCGTGGACGCTGGACCGCACGGTTCCTCGCCTGGGCAATCGGTGCATTCCCCATAGCGTCAATTTGCAGGAGTTCCTCATCGCCCGCGGGCTGGAAAAACGGTCGGAACCCGTGCTCAATTTCGGCATCGACTTCGAGAATCACCCGCGCGGCAATCGCGAGCGACTGCGCCGCGAATGCGGCCTGGGGGATGAACCGATCGTGCTGTATTCGGGCGTCATCGACCAGTTCCAGCGGCTCGATCTGCTGATCGGCGCCATGGTGCACGTGGTCAAGCGAACGCCGCGGGCGAAGCTGCTCATCCTGACGAACGTGCCGAACGAAAAACACGAAACGGCGCTGCGCCAGCAGGCCCAGCGGCTGGGGATCGCCGATAGCGTGATTTTTAACACGCCGCAGGGCATGGAAATGGGCATTCGCCTGCTGTCGATTTGCGACGTCGCCGTGGTGCCGCGTCCGGTGGCGCCGGGGTTTCCCATCAAGCTGCTCAATTACATGGCGGCAAAGCGCGCTTGCGTGATGTACGCCAGTTCGGCCAGCGCTCTGGCCCATGGCGAGCACGTGTGGCTGGCAGGCGAAGATACCAGCGAGTCGCTGGGGACGGCGATCAGTCGCGTGCTGCGAGATTCGTCGCTTCGCACTCGAATTGCCCAGGGCGGTCACGACTTCGTTCGGCATCGGCACGATCGGCGAACCGTGGCGGCTGAACTTTGCCAGGCGTATTGCCGCCTGCTGAAGCCGACGCGCCGCTGGCGACAAATCGAGGCGCGATCGGCGGTGCAACCCTTACGCGAAAGCCCGGCGGCCAACTTGTGGGACGTCGGCGCGGAGCATCCGTTGGAGGTCGAATTGCATGGCATCGCCTGAGTACTCCGTATTGATCGTCGGTCTGGACGGCGCGACCTTCGATTTGATGCTGCCGTGGATCGAGCAGGGGCATCTGCCCAATCTCGGCCGCGTGCTGCGCAGCGGCGCCCGCAGTCGGCTCGAATCGACGATCCCGCCGATTACGCCGTGCGCGTGGTCGAGCTTTATGACCGGCAAAAATCCGGGCAAGCACGGGCTGTTCGATTTCATCGAACCGGACGGCGCGCAAGGATTTCGGTTCACGAACGCCTCGTTCCGCGACGGTGAAACGATTTGGGGCTGCCTGAGCCGGCACGGGCGGCGCGTGGGCGTCGTGAACGTGCCGATGACGTATCCGCCGGAGCCGGTGAACGGATTTCTGATCTCGGGACTCGATACGCCGCACGAGCACAGCGCGTACATGTACCCAGTGGAAGTCCGTCAGCAATTGAAGAACGCGGGCATTCGCTACCGCATCGACCAGCAGCACTTGGGCAACATGCGGACCAACGCCCGGCGGCGGGAGCAGTTGACCTCGATCTTCGAAGCCGAGACCGCCCGCACGGCGGCCATGCAGAAGTTGAGCGCCGATCGATCGTGCGATTTCCGCATGGTCGTCTACGGCGCCACCGACCAGGTGCAGCACCACTTCTGGCACTTCATGGATGAAACCCACGATAAATACGACGCGGACGGCGCGAAAGAATTCCGCCACGCCATACGCGACACCTACATGCACTGCGACGATCAACTGGGCCTGCTGCTCGATGAGTGCGACGACGACACGATCGTCATCGTCATGAGCGATCACGGCTTCGGACCGATGACGAACGTGCGGCTGCGGATGAACCAAATACTGCGGGACGCCGGGCTGCTGACGTTCGATCAGGCGGCTGCGCCCGGAAAGGCGAAGCAGGCCGTCGCCGGGTGGCTTGACGGGTTGCTGCGATCGACGCTGTCTTCCGATATGAAGCGCACCATCGCCGGGCTGTTCCCGCGGTTGCGGGTGTGGTTCGAGAACCTGGACGAAGCGAAGATCGACTGGACCAATACGAGCGCCTATGTGAACGAGGCGTACCGCTCGAGTCCGGCCATTTGGCTCAATCGACTGCAAGGAATGAGCGACGTCGAAGCGCGGCAGCTTCGCGATCGCATCGAAACCATCATGCTGTCGCTGGTCGACCCGAAAACGGGAGGCTCGGTGATCGGCAACTGTTACCGCCCGGAAAACCTCTACCACGGACCGCACACCGCGAAGGCGCCCGACCTGTTGCCTTCGTGGTGGGAGGACGGGTTCTTGGTCGACCAGAGCGCGACCGGGCAAAACGGCCCGCCGGGGGTCGAGCGTTCGACGGCGCCGCTGGAAGGCGGCGTGGAGTTCGCCGCATCGCACCGGTTGGACGGCGTGTTGATGATGAGCGGCGGGCCGATCAACAAAGAGTTTGCGTTTGAGGGCGCGAGGATCATCGACGTAGCGCCGACGGTGCTGTACCTGATGGGCGCACCGATTCCCGACGATATGGACGGCAGGGTGCTGGTGGAAGCATTCGATGAGGAGTTCGTCGAAGCGAATCCGATCGAATATGAAGCGGTGGACGCGGACGAGGACGACGAATCGCCTGAGCCGCGGCAAGGGTTTACGCAGGATGAGTCGGAGCTGATCGCAAAGCGGTTGCAAGCGCTGGGGTACATCAAGTGATTGGTTTGAAGCCTGAATGATGAACCCTGTCACTCCGAGGTACTCCGAGGAGTCCGGTTTGTAGACTTGCGGCCGGGCCCCAGACGGTACACAGGCCGGACCCCTCGGAGTACCTCGGGGTGACAGGGTTCGCTGGTGGAGAAATAAATGGGACGCGTATTTATCATCGGTTGGGATGGCGCCACGTTCGATTTGATCGAACCGTGGGTCGCCGAGGGCAAGCTGCCGAACATCGCCGCGGTGCTGAAGAACGGCGCCCACGGCGAACTGCGCTCGACGCTGCCGCCGATGACGTTTCCCGCCTGGTCGAGCTTTATGACGGGTAAGAATCCCGCGAAGCACGGCATTTACGATTTCACGCGGCAGCGGCCCGGCACGTACGACCTGGAATTCGTCAACGGCGGACAGCGCAAGGCGGCGTCCTTCTGGAAGCTGCTCAGCGACGCGGGCCGAAAGGTGATCTCCATCTCGGTGCCGTGTACCTACCCGCCCGAGAAGGTCGACGGCGTGATGCTTAGCGGCTTCGACGCTGCGGGCCTCGGCGGCAGCAGCTCTAAGCTCGACGCGCGCGGCATGTATCCGCCCGAGATGTACGACGAGCTCGAACAGGCCGTCGGCGGGCATCCGATCGGCTCGTTCCCCGTGGCAGAGATCAACGCCGGCGAACCCGAGGCCGCCGTTAAAAAAATTCTCGACGTGATTAAGCGTAAAGCGGCGACGGCGAAGTATTTGCTTCAGCAGTACGACTGGGACTGCGCGATGATCCTGTTCGGCGAATCCGACGGGGCGGGCCATCACTTCTGGAAGTACTGCGACGGCCGCTCGCCGCAGTTTGCGTACGAACCGCCGTCGATGCGCGACAGCATTCTGCGCGTGTATCAGGAACTCGACCGAGAACTGGGCGAGCTTAAAGAACTGATGCCCATGGACACGACGCTGCTGATGATGTCGGACCACGGCTTTGGCGGCGTGAGCAGCACGGCGTTGTTCCCCAACTGCTGGCTTCGCGAGCAGGGCATGCTCCAGTTCCGCGGCGGATTCTCGCGATGGGTTTCGCGCCGGCTCGACGCGCTGAAGCTGCGGGCGGTGGCCAAGCTGCCCAACGCCATTCAGCGATTCCTGTCGCGGTTCGCTCGCAAGCAGCTCGGCGGCATCGAAGCTAAGGTGCGCTACGGCATCATCGACTGGGCTGGCACGAAGGCCTACTTTGAAGAGAACCCCTACTACCCGTGCCTGCGGATCAACCTCAAGGGCCGGCAGCCCCGCGGCGTCGTCGAGCCGGGCAAGGAGTACGAAACGCTGCGTACCGAGTTGATCGAGCGGCTCGAGAACTGGCGGCATCCCGAGACGGGCGCGCCGATCGTCGAGCGGGCCTACCGCCGCGAAGAAGTGTATAGCGGGGCGCATCTCGACGAAGCCGCCGACATCGTCGTCCATTGGTCGACGCACAAAGACTACACCTACGCCTTCAAGGTGAGTTCGAAGAGCAAGCGGCTTGCCTGGATTGAGGACGTGGACCCGTTTAAGCCGGAGAACTTTGCGTTCTTCACCGGCAAGTCGGGCAGCCACCGCGACAACGGCATCTTCCTGGCCGAAGGGCCGGGCGTGCAGTCGGGCAAAACGCTCGACGGCGCGAAAATCATCGACGTGGCGCCGACGATCTTGCATCTCTTGGGCGTGCCGGTTCCTGCGGACATGGACGGTCGGGCGCTGGTCGACATGCTCGAAGGCGAAGCCGCCGGCGAGGTGGCGATGGGCGCCGCAGCCAACGGGGCGCCCGTTTTTAGCGATGCCAAGGATGAAAGCTACACGGACGATGACAAAGTGGTGATCGCGGAGCGGCTGAGAGCGCTGGGATACATTGATTAAGTAGAATTGTCCCACTCCCACTTAGCCCCCGGTCAGTGACCGGGGGCCAAATGAGAAATACGAAACCGTGAGTCGATCCTCCTACCCTGCTGAAAACTTTCCGGCGCCGGACGCCGAAGCTCACGATGCGCCGTTGGGTCGCATTGTGCGCAACAGTGCGTTCAACGCGATCGGCACGGTGCTGATCGTGCCGTCGAACATGCTGGCGCTGTTCATCATGGCGCGCCGCTTGGGCGCGCAGCCGGTCGGCACGTTCTTTACGATCTTCGCGATTTCTGCCGTCATTCACTGGATCGCCGACGCCGGAATCACCACGGTGCTCACCCGGCGGGTATCGCGGTTCCCCGAACGGCTTAAAGAGATCGTCGCCGAAGCGACCGGTCTTCTCCCGATGGTGTGCCTGGCCTCGGCGAGCATGTTCTTCGTGGTGTCATCGGCATGGATGCTATGGAACACGGGCGATATTTCGCTGTCGGTGGTGCTCGTGGCCGCCGCCGCAATGGCGTCGCGGCATGCGTTGGATTTCGCCGCGAACGTCTTGCGCGGCTTGGAGCGGTTCGAGTTCGAAAACCTCTCGCGGGTCGTGCAAACGATGAGCTTCTGCGTGTTTGTGTGGCTGTGGGTGTATCCCGAAACGGGCGGCGCCCTGGCGGCGTTCATCGCGTTCGCGGCCAGCAACTTTATCGCGGCAGCCCTCATCTGGGGCGTGCTGCTGGTGAAGTGGCGGTGCGCCGGATTTCGCTTGAGCCGCGCGATCCTTCGCGACTGGCTCACCGAGTCGATCCCGCTAGGCATGGGCGACGTGATCCGTCAGTTTCTGATGCAGATGGACACGCTACTGCTGGCGGCGTTTAAGCCGCAGGCGATCGTCGGCGTGTTCAGCATCGCGGCCCGCCCGCTGCAGCCGCTGCAACTGTTGCCGCGGATTATCGTCTCGGTGACGTTCCCCACGATGTCGCGAACGGCGCATCTCGACCGGGCGGCATTTAGCCGGATGTTTGCGCACACGACGAACCTCTTGTTGGCGGCGGCGCTGCCGATCAGCATTGCGATCAGCATGTGCGCCGCGCCCATGATAATAGCGACGGCCGGGCCAAAGTTTGCAGAAGCCGCCCGGCCGCTGCAGATTCTGATCTGGACCGTCGGCCTGATTTTTATCAACGCGCAGTTGCGATTCGTCCTGACCGCACTCGATGAGGAGCAGCGTTATTGGCGGCTGATCACCCGGGTGCTTGTAGTGAAGATTGCGCTTGAAGCGATCCTGATCCCTGTATGGGGTCTTTACGGGGCGTGCTTGGGCAATTTCCTGGGCGAGGCGGTTCTTTGCTTCAGCGGACTGCGCGCGCTGAGTAAGCTGGAGGTACGCGGTCCGGTGTTGTCGCAACTCCTCCGGGTCGTACCGGCGGCGGTGGCGATGGCGGCCGTGCTGTGGCCTTTTATTGGAACTCATGCGCACCTGATGACGCTCGCGATCGCGGCGACGGGGGCGGGCATGGTTTATACGGTGGTCGCGCTCGCCTGCGGCGTGTTGCCCTGGTCGGATGTGACTCGCGTGTGGCGCACGATGCGCCGTCCCGTTTCGCCCGCTGCTAGAAAAACTGCGTTGATGGCCACGGCCACGGACGCCGACGTCTCGCCTGGATAGCCTTGTTCAAACGACACTCAATCGCACACATTTGCATCCCGATACCGGGGTTTATTAAAAAGGGTGACCACCATGTCGACTTTCATTCGTTGGACCAGCGGCCTATTGCTCTTGGCATGCGCCGTCGTCGCCGTCGGCGCTTGGCAGCTTCACGCGCGAGACGCGATGATCGCCTGGGACCCCGATCGGGCCCGCAATCACGACGAGCCGATTCCGGTTCGCACCGTCAAGGTTGAAGAGAGCACCTACGAAGAGACGATCGGCGGAACGGCCGTCACCATGCCGGCTCAAACCGCGACCATCAGCATCCCCATGAGCTCGTCCGAGGTGGCCGACCGCGAGGTAAAGGCAGTCAACTTCCGGCCGGGGTCGGTGGTCGAGCAAGGCGAGGTGCTGGTGACGTTCGAGCCAGCGCTGTTGGAGCTAATCGTCAAGCAGCGGCAGGCGTTAGTCGGCCAAGCGACGAGCGGACATGAAGCGTTCGCCAGGCTGTATAAGCAGAAGGCGGCGACGGCAATGCAAGTCAAAGATTCAGAGGTCGCTGTCGAGACGGCCGAACTCAATCTGGCGCTCGCCGAGCGCGACCGGCAGTTATGCACGATTACCAGCCCGATCGACGGCGTGGTCGATCAGCTCGACGTCGTACCGCAAATGCGCATCGGCGGCGGGGCGGTGCTGGCCGTCATCCATCAACTCGACCCGATCTACGTGCAGATGGACTTTCCCATGGAACGGCTCGACTCGCTCGAGCTGGGCCAAACGGCCGAGGTGACGCTCGACGCCTACGCCCAGGAAACGTTCGCCGGTAAAGTCATTCGTATCGCGCCGGTCGTCTCGACCAAGACCCGCGTGCTGCCGGTGATGCTCGAAATCCCCAATTCCGACAATCGCATTCGCGCCGGCATCTCCGGATTCGTGCGCGTCAAGAGCATGAAAACCGGCGCTAAGACCATCCCGAGCGTCGCCGTCATCAAGAAGGAACAAAAGGCGATGGTGGTTTGCGTAGAAGACAATCGCGCGAAGATTCGCGAAGTTCATACCGGCGGCGTCACCGACTCGGGAACCATTGAAGTCGTCGGCGGGCTGGCGACTGGAGACGAAGTCATCATCTTCGGCCACGATTCGATCCAAGAGGACGACCCCGTTAACGCCCATTGGCGCGAGTGGACGCGACGCGACGTTCCGGCCGTCGCGAGCGCTCAGTAGGCGCCACGCGATGTTGGTGGGCGCGGCTCCCGCCGAGCCGCAATGAATTTGGGGGCTCGCCACGAGCTTCGCCTGCTCGGCGTAATAATCACTATGAAGACGATCGTACGATTTGCGAAAGCCTGTTGGAACGCGTACGCGACGGCGTTTAGCTGGGTCGCCGGCGGTGTGCTTTCCAATCGCGGGCTGGCGATCATGCTGCTTCTGGGCTGCATCCTGCTGATCACCGGACCGTCGTTGCGATCGTCGGTTAGCCCCGACTTCCGCGGCGTACACATTCCGTGGAGCGACGCATCCACGGCTCGCTTCCTGCCAGAATATGTCGCCCAGGCGCCGCGGGCGTGGCGCTGGGACAGCATTGCCGTGCCGCTACTGGCGATCGTGGCGGTGGGCGTGGTCGTCGTGCTGCTGCGCCGCAGGTGGACCAGCCATGTCTTCGGTCTGCTGCTCGCCATTAGCATCCCCGCGCTGGCTGTGACGCTGTGGAATCACCCGGGGCTCTTCGAGTTTTTTGAAAGCGAGATTCGCGGCCGCAGCATGCTCCGCACGGTGTTTAGCTCGCAGAACGACGACATGATGACGGTGCGTGCGCCGGATCGCCTTCAGGCGTTCGGCGGTCTCAACGAGAAAATCGACTTGCTGGAACCCGCCCATCCGCTGCGGACGCCCCTGCAATATTTGATGTACGGCCCTTGGCTGGTGGTGGCGGCCCTGGTGGGAGTGATCGCGACGCGACGCGGCTCGTGGTCGAATCGACTGGCGTTTGCCGGGAGCTGGGCAGCCGTCGGCCTGCTGCTGGCGGTGGCGGCGACGTGGCCCCGCTGGGTCGCCGAGTATCACTGGACGCGCGCCGAAGGCTTGGAAATCGACAATCGGTTCGCCGAGGCGGAGCAATCGCTGGAGCAGGCCCGTGCGGCAATGCCCGCCATGGGCTACCTGCGGCGTTACTGGCTTGCGAAGGGGCGACTCGATTATCGCCAGCAAACGGACAGCGAGCATCGCACGTTCTTCATCGCGTGGCAGTATCTCAACGCCGGCGACAGCGA
>JBGSYU010000053.1:0-1600 GCA_041750715.1 Lacipirellula sp. | reverse complement strand
CGTCGCCGATTGCGCGCCGCGCGTGGCGCTGACCACCTCCGAAACGCTCGGAATGTTGCAGCTTGATAACCAGGCGCCGGCCGTGCGCGACTTGGCTTGGGTCGCCGTCGACCAGTGCGAAGACGCCGACTTCACGCTGGTGGATCGAAGCCCCGCGGACGTCGCGTTTCTACAGTATACCTCTGGCAGCACTTCGCAACCTCGCGGCGTGATCGTCACGCACGGCAATCTCCTGCACAATCTCGAGCTCATTCGCGATGGGTTCGGCCTCAAGGAAGCGGCCGTTGGGGGGCCTGTGCCGACGACTGTCTTCTGGCTGCCTGCGTATCACGACATGGGGCTGATCGGCGGCATTCTGATGCCGCTGTTTATTGGCGGCACGTCGTACCTGGTGGCGCCCGCCACATTCTTGCAGCGGCCGATTGCGTGGTTGGAAACCATCGCGCGGACCGGCGCTGCGATCAGTGGCGCCCCCAACTTTGCCTACGAGCTTTGCACGCGGAAGACGACGCCGCAGCAGCGTGCAGGGTTGAACCTCAGCCGCTGGACGACGGCGTTCTGCGGGGCGGAACCCATCGACGCACGGACGCTCACGACGTTCGCCGATGAGTTTGCACCGGCGGGATTTCAGGGCAAGGCCTTTTACCCGTGCTACGGACTCGCCGAGGCGACGCTGATGGTATCGGGCGGCAAAGGGCCGAGCGACTTGCGGATGATCCACGCGGATCCGTCGCGGTTGGCGGCGAATATTCTCGCGGACGCTGACTCGCCTGCAGACGCCCGCACGCTGGTGAGTTGCGGGCGGCCGCTCGGCAATCAAGACGTTCGCGTAGTTGATCCGCAGAGGTTCGCCGTTTGCGAGGACGGCGTCATCGGCGAGATCTGGATTCGCGGCGAATCAGTCGCCTCTGGCTACTGGAATCGTCCCGAGGAGGATTGGCAGACTTTTGGCGGCCGTTTGGTCGACGGCGGCGGGCCTTACCTCCGCACGGGCGACCTGGGCGCTTTTCGCGACGGGGAACTGTTCGTCACGGGTCGCGCTAAAGATCTCATCATCATACGCGGCCGCAATCTTTACCCGCAGGACGTCGAGCGAACTGCCCAGCAGGCCCACGAGGCGGTCGATCAGGGCGCCGCGTTCTCGATTGTTAAGGGCGGGCAAGAGCACCTAGTAATCGCGCACCAAATCCATCGCGAGCATCGCCGGGGCGATATGGCGCCGGTGATTCGTGCGATACGCGCCGCGGTGGTGGAGGAGCATGAGGTCGATCCCCATGCGATCGTGTTGCTGCGACCTGGCGCGCTGCCGCGCACTTCGAGCGGGAAAGTACAACGGTCCCATTGCCGTGAGTTGTTTGAAGCGGGACGACTTGATGAGCTTGCCAGTTCCATTCGCAGCGCCGAGACGTTCTGCGCCGCCTCCAACGGCAGGGAAGCCGGGGCGCCCGCCGAGGGCGCTGTGCCGCGGCCCAAGTTTCTCGACCGCTTGCAGAGCTATTCACCCGAACTGCTGTCCGCGGAAATCCAGAGTTGGATGCTGGACTGGCTCGCCGAACGGGTTGAAGTGCCCGCCGACGAGTTGACGCCGACGGCGCCCCTT
>JBGSYU010000052.1:0-1973 GCA_041750715.1 Lacipirellula sp. | reverse complement strand
CGTTCTTCCGCGGCAGCATGTACGCCCGCATCCATGGGTGAATACTGCAGCTCACCGGCACGGGCGCCGCTTCTTCCTTCTTCGCGGTAAAGGGCGCGGCGCCGCCGCTGGGAATAATCTGATTGAAACCGTTCTGACCCGTGATGCTCGTGTTGTGACCGACGTTGTCGCTGTTGCGAATCTCCACCGGCTGGCCGACGGAGAACGCCGCGACATGGCTCAAAAAGACGCACACCTTCTGGTCGAAAACGAACGTGTCGGTCTTGGCGCCCATGTCGTCGTGAACTCGCGACACCTTGCGGGGATAGATCGCGATGTTCGCGATGCCCTTGCTCGCCGAGTCGACGACCAGGTACTCCTGCAGCGGGGCTTGGCCGCCGGGGGCGCAAGTGGCTTCGTCCTTGTTTACCTTGTACGGAGGCATCGTCGGCGCTTCGCCGTCGAACACGAAGCGGCCTTTGATCGTCGCCCAACCTGTGCCAGTGGACGCGACTTCCGCCTCGCTGGCGGCAGCGTCGCCAACCAAGGCCGTGCGAATCTTCTCCGCAGCGCCGAGGTTGGCGAACTTGCCCATTTCTGAGGAGCGGTTGCAGCCGAGCGCAAGCGCCAGCGCTGCGGCATTCGCGGTGGTGAACCAACGGTTTGTTGCGATGCGATTCATAGTTAAATCCGGGAGGGCGAAGCTCCTGCTGAGCCGCGAGCGTCGTAACGGCTCAGCGGGAGCCTCGCCCTCCCAAAGTCAAATAATCATTACTTGCCGAGGATCGCGGGGGTGACCGTAACGTCGCCAAGGTCGAGCGTCTCGTCGGCGGGGACTTCCAGCTCGATCTGGCCCTTGCGGTCGGCTTTATTTTTTCCGATTTTCAGCTCCTTGAGGTTGCCTTTGGCTTCGTGCCAGAAGGCGAATTTGTGCTTGCCTGCCGGAGCGTTCTCGATTTCGAACTCGCCCATCTCGCCGGTGACGGCCATGTACGGATTATCGCGAACTAGAACGTAGGCGTTCATCCAGGGATGGACGTTGCAGACGACCTTCGCGGGATAGCTTTCCGATTTGGAAAACGACTTCTCGAGAGGCCTGTCTTGGGGCACCGTTTCGTTGAACTTCGAACTCGCGTTGGCAAAGAAATAGGAGGCGTTCGTGTTATGGGCGAAGGGATCGGAGTTGCGAACCTCCAGCGGGTGCGCCGTCCACAGCGTCATGGCATGCGGCTCGAAGCGGCAGTTTTTGTTGTCGAGGATCTTTGGCTCTTTGGCCGCCGCCGCGGCGTCATAAGATTCGTGAATCTCGACCTTCTTCCCCCGCGCCGGAGCCAGGTAGACGAACACGTTTTGCAGGCCGCCGTCCTCGCCCACGGTAATCGTCTCGTCGAGGAGTTGGTGCTTTGAGCAATACTCGGCGTCTTGGGTTGGTTGAATCGGCACGACCTTCGGCTTGCCTTCGAAGACGAAACGGCCCTTGATCGTCCCAAACTCGGCGGCGGACGCCGAGGCAGCCAACGCGAGGAGGGCGACCAGCGCCGGGGCTTGAACTAAAGAAATGCGGATGGTGCGAGTCATTGCTTGAATTCTCCGTCGTCGTGCGTTGGGTGGTAACCCCGTCATTGGGAAGGTTCGCCGGTTCCCTCGGCTTCGGATGCGTTTCTCAGCGGATTCCCGCGAGCCGGGTCGTCCCCGACCCCGGCGCCCTCGCCTGTGGCGGCCGCCCCTTGTTGCGCAGCCGCCGCAGCCTGCGCTTGCTCCACCAGCGGAGTAATCGACGTGTTGCCACGGGCGTAGGCGTCAAAATTCATCAGCAAATCGACCAGCCCGGTAAGCTGCTGGACGCTCGTGCCTTCAAACAGATTCTGCGCGACGCCGCCCATGTGCGGATCCTCCGGCCGATACGGAATGTTCACCGGCATGCCGGTGTACGGCAGGATGCGGACCGGGTTGGCGATCCAGTCACGGGTAAACTCCGGACGCAGTCGGCGATA
>JBGSYU010000051.1:0-2027 GCA_041750715.1 Lacipirellula sp. | reverse complement strand
CGCGGTGTTGGCGGACAGCGCATGGTCGTCCGGAAACTGCCCCTTCATCGCGCCCGACTCGACGACGGGGATCTGCGCTTTCTCGGCCAGGCGCCGCAACGGCTCCCAGGCGCGGCGATAGAAGACGCCGTTGCTCGACACAATCATCGGCCGTTCGGCGCGACGCAGCATCGCGACGGCTGCATCGATCTCCTTGCTGGAAGGATGCGGCCGGCTGTCGGTGCGGTACCTGGACTTGTCGTGGAAGAACGACAACTCGCTGGCGTCCTTAAACCGCGCCGCTGCCACCTCCACCGGAAAATCCAGGTGCACGGGACGCGGCATGCCGCTGCGCAACTGCCGGAACGCGTACGCGGCGTACTCGTGAACCCGCGATGCCGTCACCAGCCGCTTGCCATACTTCTTCATCCCCTCCGTCGTCGGCTGCTGATACGCGAGCTGGATGCCGGCTTCGGTGTCCTCGTTCTGGATGGACATGTTGCTGGCGACGACGAGGAGCGGGGTGCGGGCGGCGTTGGCGCACGCGATGCCGCAGATCATGTCGGTGAAGCCGGGGCCCTCGGTGCCCGAGGCCACGGCGATCTCACCGGTCACGCGGATGAACGCGTCAGCGGCATGCGTCATCGACCCTTCGTGGCGTCCCGAGAAGGTGGGGACGCCGAGGCCAGCTAACGCATGGACCACCCCGTAGTTGCCTGGGCAGCAGAAGAGCGCAGCGACACCCTCGTCCTTGCAAGCCTGGGCAAAGACCTCGGCGCCGGTCATCGGGAACTGAAGGGGTGCCGGCGCCGTCCGGTCGGCGGACGCAAACTCAGCGGGGATTCGAAGTGGATGTGAGGACGCAGACGCAGGCGATGCCGTGACGGCTGGTGCGGCGGAGGCCCGCTGGTGGCCTTCGACGGCGCCCAAGCTGGCGGCTACCGCGGTGCCGGTCGCGGCTTTGCGCAGAAAATGCCGTCTGGAGACACTCCGAGCCGACTGCCGCGAGCCGCGCTGCATGTGAGGCTCGATATAACTTAATGAAGCGCCCGCGGTCAATGTGAAAGCGCGGATTTCGCCCGTTTTGAAACGATTCGCCTCTTGAACGTTCGTTCGAGCAACGAGAAGCCGGTCGTTTCAGGGACGGCCGCCGGGCGGATCGCCGGCCAATGGATGCCGGAATGTATAGAGCAAGCCGAGCAATCCGAGTTGCACCAACGACCCAGGAGCCAGCAATGGCGGGTTCACGGTTTGGCTCGCCACGTCGAGGTGCATCGTGACGCCCGTGACTCCCGTGCCCACGAACAAGAGCATCGCGAACTGCCAGACCCGAAGCCCCGTTATTCCCGGCGCGAGCACGATCCAGAGTGCTGCAAGCAACCCCAGACCGCTCACAACCAGCGGGATGAGCTGATTCCAATCGCCGTAGTGCTCGAGAACGACCAGCTCGACACCTAACCCCAGCGTCCCGAGCACGACCAACGCGAAGACCCCTCGTCGCAGGGTTTGCAGCGGTTCCTCTTCCAATCGCCTCAAGCATATGGTTCCAGGGTTCCAAAGTTCCAAAGTTCCAAGGTTTACTTCTTCCGTCTCGCGCTACGCGTCGCGGCCTTCTTGGTGGCAGTGGCCTTCCTGGTGCCGCCTTTCTGTGCCGCGCCGCCTTTCTTTGCCGCGCCCTTGACCGCGCGTTTCGACGTGCTCTTGGGGTTGCGAGCGGCGGCCGACTTTTTCTTCCTGGCGCCGGCTATCGTTCCGGCCCTCTTGGCGCTCGCTTTCTTCGCCCCGGCCTTCCTGGCGCCTGCTTTCGCGCCCGCTTTTTGGGCTTTGGCTGACTTCGCTCCCGATGTCTTCCCCGCGGTGGTCGTCGGAGCGCCTACGCCTCGACGCTTCGCCGCCGCCGTGCGTGCTTTGGCCGTCTTGCGGGCGCGGACGCGCACCTGCTCGGGGCGCACGGGCGATGAGTTGCCTGATTTGGCGCACGACAGCGGCGATGGCGAGCATCCGACGGATAACTTGAACGATTAGCGATCGGCCATCACCATCAGCGC
>JBGSYU010000050.1:0-4074 GCA_041750715.1 Lacipirellula sp. | reverse complement strand
GGCGCTGCGCCGGGATCGGCGATCGCCGAGATCAGCGCTTGCGCCTCGGCGACGCGCTCGGGGCGGCGATTGTCGAGCCAGCCGCGCCAGAGCCGCAGCTTGCCGAACCAGTCGACGTTAGCTTCTTCACGTTGATTGCTGCGCTCGCGGATGGCGACGTCCTGCGGCGTGCGAAATTTTCCTTCGTAGAACTGCATGCCGCGATCGATCATCAGCTCGTCGCCGGTGAGCCAGCGGTTGCCCACGCGCCGATAGCCCAGACTGCGGCGCGCCGCTTCGTCGTTCGGGTCGAGCTCCGCGACGCGGGCCAGGTGATGGTCGGCCTCGTGAAGCAGCTTGTGCTCGCGGCACCAGGCGGCTAGCTCGCGGTGGGCGTCGGCGGTGTCGGGAATCTTGCGACTGCGGCTGCGGTACTCGGTCGCGACTTCATCCTCGGCGACGATTCGCTGAATCATGTCGCGATCGAGCTGCAGCTGGGCGCCTTCGGGGGTGCGGACGGCATAGCGGCCATCCTCGGTGCGGGCGACGGTCGTACCGACGACCTCGCCGCCGCCTTTCAACTCGTAGACGTCGGCGCGCGCGGCGATCGGCGCGAGAAGCGTCATTCCGCCAGCGGCAAGGGTTAGGAAGGTCGACGGCATATCGTGACTCAAATTCGGGCGCCTACCACGAAGTTTATTATAATGAACCCGCCGCCGGAACGTTACACATTGGGCGCTTCAGTGGCTGTTGGAACCCGTGAAACCTGCGTAACCTGCCATGGACCGCTACGACAGTCCTTCCGCCCGTGAGCATCGCGACCAGGCGCCGGCGGTGGTGGGTTGCGCCGTCGTCACGGTGAGCGACACCCGTACGCTGGCTGACGACCGCAGCGGGGATGCGATTGTCGAGTTGCTGGCCGGGGCCGGGACGGCCCGGCTCGCTGGCCGTACGATCGTGCGGGACGACCCGGCGGAATTAGAGGCTGTGGTTCGGGAGCTGGCGTCACGCTCGGACGTAGCCGTTGTTCTAGTGACGGGCGGAACGGGAATCGCCCCGCGGGACCAAACGCCCGACACGCTCGCACGGCTCTTTACGAAGGACTTGCCGGGGTTCGGCGAGCTATTTCGCATGCTGAGCTATCAGGAGATCGGCGCCGCGGCGATGCTGAGCCGCGCATGCGGCGGGCTGATCGACCGGACGGTGGTGCTGCTGATGCCGGGCTCGACGCCGGCGGTGCGGCTGGCGATGGAGCGACTGATTTTGCCGGAGCTGGGGCATCTGGCGGAGCTAGTAGCAAAGGCGGAAGGAGGAAGGCGGAAGGAGGAAGGGGGAGACTGAAGAACGAAACGGCTCATTTCTGCCCATCCTTCGCCCTTCCCCCTTCCTCAATCTCCCCTAGCCCCAACTTCCCCCGTTCGCTACACTCCCGCCGCTTGCGGCTTAGCGCCATGCTCGCGCAAACCGGGAGCGCAACTTCACCCGCGCCCAAGGAGGGGGCCGTGCAACGTCTACTTTCGTTAGCCACGCTCGCCGGACTCGGCGCAGCGGTGTGGATGTTTCTTAGCGGCGGTGGGCTGAACCAGCTCGCCGTTTCGCCGGGGGCTACGGGTCAAGCCGACGCGCCAGGAGCGTGGAACGCAGGCCCCGTCGCGCCGATCGTCGCGGCGTTTCCTACGACGGGATCTCCCGTGTCGACGACGGCGGGCGCGGTCGCACCGCCGATGGGCGACGGCCCCACGTTCCGCATGGCGTCGTTCAACATCGAGGTGTTCGGCAAGAGCAAAGCCGAGAACCCGCGGGTGATCTACACGCTGGCGGAAATCGTGCGGCAATTCTCGATTCTTGCACTTCAGGAAATCCGCACGCAAGACGATTATCACCTGCCGAACTTCGTGCGGCTGGTCAATTCGACGGGCCGCAAATACGACTTCGTCATCGGCCCGCGGATCGGCAATTCAACGTCGACGGAGCAGTACGCGTTCGTGTTCGACACCGAGCGGATCATGATCGACCGCAACACGGTTTTCACGGTGGGCGATCCGGACAACCTGCTGCACCGCGAGCCGCTGGTGGCGAGCTTTAGCACGCGGATGCCGCCCGACTCGGCGTTCACGTTCACGCTAATCAACGTGCATACCACTCCCGAACCGGCCGCCGCGCTGGATGCCGAGCTGAGTGCGCTGGCGGAGGTCTACCGAGAAGTGCGCCGCACGGGTCGCGGCGAGGACGACGTCATCATGCTCGGCGACTTCAACGCCAGCGATAAGAAGATTGCCGCCCATCACCGCGTGGGCAAGCTCCCCGGCGTCACGCCGCTGATTCGCGGCGTGATGAGCAACACTCGGCAGAGCGAGCTGTACGACAATCTGCTGGTGCATCTGCCGTCGACGACGGAGTACGTGGGCCGGTCGGGCGCGTTCAATTTCGGCCAGGCGTTTAATCTGTCGCCGGCGGAAGCGGAGCAGGTTTCCGACCACCTCCCCGTGTGGGCGGAGTTCAGCGCCTACGAGCGCGACTACAGCGGCGGAATCGCACGCCGCGGGACGAATGCGAGGTAAAAGGCCGGCGGCTAGCGGCTAGCAGCTTGCGGCTGGTGAGGTGAAGCCTCAAACGCTTTTGTCTGGCCGACAGCCGCAAGCCGCAAGCCGACGGACCTCCGTTTTTTTTGTTGAAAGTGGCCACTGTTTTCTTTAGAGTGACGCGAGCAGTTTAACGGTATTGAGCGGAAGTCGCCACGGCGACTATCCGCGACAAGCCCGGCGGCGACCCATGGTGGGTCGGCGCCGGGCTTTTTTCGTGCGCCCGTTTGAACTGGGTGGTACGCCCTGAGGTACTCCGAAGGGCGTGGTGGGCCCACAACCGGTTCAACCACGCCCTTCGAGTACTCAGGGTCGTGCCGCCCTTGGGGAAATCTCAAACATGCGTTGCCAGGTCAATCTCACCGATGTCGCCGCGGAAATTCGCGACGGCGATTTGCTGCTATTTCGCGGGCGCGGGTTCGTCTCGCGGATGATTGGCGTCGCCGGGCGTAGCGACTACACCCATGCGGGCCGCGCGGTGTGGTGGGGCAACGACCTGTTCTGCTGCGAGGTCCGCGAGCTGCGGGGCGGCCGGGCGGTGACGCTCGAGAGCCAGGTGCAAAAGTTTCCCGGCGCGATCGACGTGTTCGAGGTGAACCCCGGTGCGCGGTGGCGCGAGTTCAATCGCCGCGGCGCCGTGCGGTACATGCGGCGGCTGGCCGGGTGCGATTACGGCTACCGCGGCGTGTGGCTGGCCGCCTTGCGGCATGTGCCGCTGTGGCGATTTTTGGTTCGACCCGATAGCGACGACCAACGGATTGCCGACCAGCCGCCGTTCTGCTCGCAGGCGTGCGCGACGGCCGACCGCCTTGGCGGCGGGGTCGACCCGGTGCCGCATCTGGCCGACCGGCTGACGGAGCCGGCGGATTTGGCGCGAAGCGCGTTTTATCGGTATCGATTCACGCTGGGGGGCGTTTGAGAGATGGGCGAATTACTTCCAAAGCCGACGCTGCGCGAGTTGATCGTTGCCGCGACTGGCGGGTTCGTGTGGGCCGCAGTTGGGCTGATGATCTCGTTCTGGTCGAGCGAGCTTGCTCAGGCCACGTCTTCCCGGGTCCACAACTTTCTACCCGATAACACCGCCAATGTGGGCAGCGGCACGCTCGTCGACGTTACGGCCAGCGGCGAGCGGGGACTGGTCCTCACTTGCGCGCATCTGTTCGCCGAGGGGACGGGGCGGGTGGTGGTGGAGTTCCCTGGGGGGCGGACGCATGGCGGGCTGGTGGTTGGGGTTGATCGGGAGGCGGATCTTGCCGCGGTGGAGATCGCTAAGCCGCGAGCGGCGGCGGCGGGGGTGAGCGCGAGTTTTGAGCCGACGGGCAGCGTGCGGGCTTGCGGGTTTGGGCCCAGCGGCGAGTACCGCTGCGTCGACGGGCAAGTGATTGGATACAGCGAACGGCCGGGGCAGCGGAGTTTGCGGATGAGCGGCGCAGTTCGTTCCGGCGACTCCGGCGGAGGCGTGTTCGACGACGAGGGGCGGCTGACAGCGGTGGTGTGGGGCGAGAGCGGCGGC
>JBGSYU010000049.1:0-7927 GCA_041750715.1 Lacipirellula sp. | reverse complement strand
GCTGGGGCCGTGCAGGCTAATCGTGGGCGTGCCCACCGCGACGGCTAGATGCATCGGGCCGGTGTCGGAGCCGAGGAACAACGCGGCGCGACGGCAGAGCGAGGCAAGCTGCGGCACGGTCGTCGGCGGCGCCAGCTTGGCGGAGCCTTTGCTGGCTGCGACGATCGCTTCGGCCAGCGGTTGCTCTTCGGGAATTCCCCAGACGGCCAGCGAGGGCATGCCAAAATCGGCCAGCAGACGGCGGGCGACTTCGCCGTAACGCTCCGGTGGCCAAATTTTGGAGTTCCAGCCGGCGCCCGGATTGAGCACGGCAAAGCGGCGGGGAACCATCCGGTGGGAGCGCATCAGGTGCTCGGCCATATCGGCGTCGGCGTCTTGCTCCGGCAAATCGAAGCGAACTCGCGGCGACTCGATTCCCAACGGCCTGAGCGTGTCGAGGTAATGGTCGATGACGTGGTCGCCTTCGACGGCGACCAGTTCGTTGTGAAACCATTTGCTCAGTTCGCGGCCGTGGGCGCCGGCCTTCCCGATGCGGCGCTTGGCCCCGCTGAGCCACGCGGCGATGGCGCTCTTGGTGAGGCATTGCAGATCGACCGTGACCTCAAACTTGTAGGCGCGAAGACGGCGCCGTAGATCGAAAATCGCGGACGGCGATTTTAGCCATCCGCGCGGCGCACGGATGACGTGGTCGATGGCGGCGTGCCCTTCGATAATGTCGGCGTTGCGGCCTTCGACGACCCAGCCGATGGTCGCCTCCGGCATGGCGGCGCGTAGGGCGCACGCTACCGGCAGGCCGTGGATAACGTCGCCTAACGCGGAGAGACGTACGATGAGGATGCGGGGGGAATCCGATAGGGGCGAAGCTTGAGGCATAGCGAGATCGCCTAGCGAGAAGGCTGGTGCAATTGGGCGAGCAGGCTAGCAGGATGGGGCCAGGCGAACAATAGCGCGCGTGCTAGCAATCCTACAGAACTGGCGCTGCGCCGTGTCATCCTGAGCGCGTACCGTGTCATCCTGGGCGCAGCGAAGGATCTAGCGCGCCTCCAGATTCTTCGCTGCGCTCGGAATGACATTGGGGAGCGCCGCTGTCACTCTCGCTCGGCGGCCAGATCGGCGTCGGCCATCATGGTCGCCAGTTTGGCGAAGGTGACGCGGGGCTTCCAGCCGAGCTCACGCTTGGCTTTCGAAGCGTCGCCCAGCAGTAGGTCGACTTCCGCCGGACGGAAATAGTTGGGATCGACTTCGATCAACGCCCGGCCGTCCGGGCTGAGCCCCTGTTCCTCGACCCCCTCGCCCTGCCAGCGAATCGGCAGACCGAGATGCGCGAACGCGATGTCGCAGAACTCGCGCACCGAATGCGTCTCGCCGGTGGCGATCACATAGTCGTCAGGCGTTTGCGCTTGCAGCATGAGCCACATCGCTTCGACGTAATCGCCGGCGAAGCCCCAATCGCGCTTCGCGTCGAGATTGCCGAGATAAAGCTTGCTTTGCAGGCCAAGCTTGATGCGGGCGGCGGCGCGGGTGATTTTCCGAGTGACGAACGTCTCGCCTCGCCGCGGCGATTCGTGGTTGAACAGAATGCCGTTGACCGCGAACATGCCGTACGATTCGCGGTAGTTTTTGGTGATGTAATAGGCGTAGGCCTTCGCCGCCGCGTAGGGACTGCGGGGATGGAACGGCGTGGTCTCCGATTGCGGCGTCTCGACCACCTTGCCGTACAGCTCCGACGAAGACGCCTGGTAGAACTTCGATTCCAGGCCCAGCTCGCGGGTAGCTTCGAGGATGCGCACGGCGCCGAGGCCTGTCACGTCTCCCGTATATTCCGGGATGTCGAACGACACCTTCACATGCGACTGCGCGGCGAGGTTGTAGATTTCGTCGGGCCGCACCTTTCTCAAGATTTGGTTGATGCTAGACGCATCGCCCAGGTCGCCGTAGTGGAGCTTCAGCCGGACGTCGGCTTCGTGCGGGTCCTGGTAGAGATGGTCGATGCGGGCCGTATTGAACGAGGAGCTGCGGCGGATGACGCCCGACACCTCGTAGCCCTTTTCGAGCAGCAGTTCGGCGAGATACGAACCGTCCTGACCGGTGATTCCGGTGATGAGAGCTTTTTTGCGGGGATGTGCGGGCTTGGGCATGGTTCGTGCGGGTTTTGAGGGGTTTGTCGTGAGCGGCGTTTAGATTGGCGGAGCTGACTCGTTAAAACCCGCCGAGGGCGGCGGGGCTAAACGTTAACATTGCGGTTTACATTGCCGCTAGTGGTTGCCGATTGCAAAACCACTCGTACGCGGATTCGATCCCCTCGCGCAATTCAGTCCGGTGTCGCCAGCCGAGGGCATGGAGTCGCGACACGTCGAGCAGTTTCCGCGGAGTGCCGTCGGGCTTCGTCGTATCGAAGACGATCTCGGCATCGGGGCAAACAATGTCGCGAACCAGACTCGCCAATTCGCCGATGGTCTGGTCTTCGCCGGTTCCGACGTTGATCGTCAACTCCTCGTCGTAGCGGTCCATTAAAAACAGGCAGGCGTCGGCCAGATCGTCGACGTGCAGAAACTCTCGTCGCGGCGAGCCGGTTCCCCAGACCGTGACCTGCCCGCCGCCGCAAGCGCGACATTCATGAAACTTGCGGATGAGCGCCGGCAGCACGTGCGAGCTGGTCAGGTCGAACTTGTCGTTCGGCCCGTAGAGATTCGTCGGCATCGCCGAGATGAAGTTGCAGCCGTATTGCTTGCGGTACGCCTCGCACGACTTGAGGCCGGCAATCTTGGCGATGGCATAGGATTCGTTCGTCTTCTCCAGCGGCCCGGTCAGCAAATACTCTTCGCGAATTGGCTGCGGGCAGTCGCGAGGATAGATGCACGAGCTGCCGAGGTAGAGCAATTTGGTTGCGCCAGTGCGGTACGCGGAGTGAAGCACCGTCGCGTGGATCATCAGATTGTCGTACAGAAACTCGGCTGGACGCGTGTTGTTGGCGACAATGCCGCCGACGGTGCCGGCGGCGTGTACGACGTGGGCTGGCCTGTGGGCGTCGAACCAGGCGTCCACCGCCGATTGATCGCGGAGGTCGACTTCCGCACGGCTCGCCGTGATGACCTCGGTGAAGCCGGCGTGCGTGAGTCGGCGCACCAGGGCGGAACCGACCATGCCGCGGTGTCCGGTCACGAAGATGGGGGCCGTGCGATCAATCATGAATCATTGAGTCTAAACGGCGTGGCGGGCGGCGTTAAGCGGGGTGGCGCGGTATTAGCAGTTTTGACGCGAGGGTCAGCAAGTCTCGGAGAGACTTGCCCACGTGGGCCGGTCTCTCCGAGACCGGCAATTTAAGCATTAGCGGTCGGCGGTTGCCGGCGGGCGAGGAGTTTGGCCGGATTTCCGCCGACGATCGCGGCCGCGTCGACCGATTTCGTGACGACGCTGCCGCCAGCGACGATCGCGTTCGCGCCGATGCTGACGCCTGGAAGGAGCGTGGCGCGAGCGCCGATCCAGGCGCCGTCGCGTACGGCGATTGGTCGGGCGGCCAGATCGAAATTTCGTCGGCGATAGTCGTGGCTGCCGGTGCAAAAATAGGCAAGCTGCGATACGCAGACATGGCTGCCGATGCGAACGTCCTCGATATTGTCGATCCACACGCCTTGGCCGATCCAGCAGTGATCGCCCACCGTGAGCCGCCACGGGTATTTAATGCGGACATGTGGTTTTATGACCAGACCGACCCCGATGTTGGCGCCGAACAGGCGAAGCATGCGTGCCTTGAGGCCGCTGACGGGCAGCCAACCGCTCTCCAGCAGCAGCAGGCTGCAGTAGTACCAAATCGTGCGAAGAATAACGCCGCGTCCCGGAGCGTATTCGGGATTGTCGAACGCGGCGAGATTGACCCAGGACTCCGGCGGACCCTCAGAATGAGCGCTCGGCAATCCCTGCGGCGGCGCGGTCGCGTTGGCTTCGTCAGGCGACATGGGACTGGCCTTTCACCGCAGCGGCATTGCCTGCGAAGGGAGGAAGGCCACGGGAGACGGCGTCGCGATATATGCGCTCGTAGCCTTGCGCGACGACGTCCGCATCGAGCCAGTTAAAAATAAAGTCGCGGCCCTGCTGGCCGATGTGGCGGGCTTCTGCGGGGTCGCTCTGAAGTTCGGCGATCGCAGCGGCGATGCTCTCGGGACGGTGATCGACGATGCGGGCGCCACCGGACTGGAGCTCCTGCCAAATGTCGGCGCCGCGGGTGGTGATTGCGGGCGTGCCGGAGGCCATGGCTTCGGCGAGCACCAAGCCGAAATTCTCTTGGTAGGTCGGTAGGACGAAGACGTCTGCCGCTTGGTAAAGCGACCGCTTTTCGACGCCCTGAACCATGCCGAGGAAATGCGTCGAGCGGCCGACGCCCAATCCCTCCGCCAACGCCTTGAGAGAATCGACATAGGGCGGTTCGCCCGGACCGCCGATCAGAAGCTCAATCGTCTCGGCAGGCGCATTGAGCAACGCCGCGGCGCGGATCAGTAGTTCGACGCCCTTCTTGGGATGGATTCGACTTAGGAAAAGCACCTTGAAGGCGTCGGAGCCAATTGCCGGGAACGCGCGAAGCGCCGCCTCGGGGCCGGGCAGGTCACGGTAAGGGGCCAGATCGACGGAGCAACTCTGAACGACCGCGCGATCGGCGCCGGGAATGTACGCCAACGCTTGGTCCTGTTCGGCCTGCGCGGTGAAGTGGATGGTCGAAGCGCGCTCGAACATTCGCCGACCGGCGATCGCGAGAAACGCGCGCTTCTTGGCCGACTTCTGCTGCATGCAGTAATCGTCCAGCATGCCATGAACGCTGACGACGTAGGGAACCCTCGCCTGTCGCAGCACGCGCGCCAACTGCAGATTGCTCAGTTCCCAAGGCGTGTGCAGGTGTGCGACGTCGGCGTCTCGGACCAATTCGGCGAATTGCTGGAGGCCGCGGCGATTTATCAGTTGCCGAGTCATCGACGAAGTCGGCAAGACGACGACGCGGGGAACGCCATCGCGCGGTTCTCTCCAAGCGTCAGGAACATCCTTGTCGTCGCAAGTCGCGACGATGATTCGATGACCGAGTGCAGCCATCGACTGGCACAAGTCGATCGCCGTCGCAACGACGCCGCCCAATTCGGCGCGCAACTCACGTACGAACTGAATGCATGTAACGCGATTCGTCATGGTGCGACGAAATCCTCAGTCTTCCGCTTCGCGAGCCGAACGATCGCCTCGGTCGCGGACGACTTTACCGCGGCTGCGGCCAATAGGCCGGCTTAACAGATCGACTCGATCCGCCCAACGCCATGCTGGTAACAACCATAATCACGTAGGTTGAGATGAAACTGACGAGGGCCAGGTTGGCAAAAATAGCGATATCGCCGCGGGCCAGTCCGAGGAAATGGCCGGTCGCGCAGCCCACCGGCAAGATGATAAACGGATTGCCAGGATTGAACGCAACGAGGTCGTCGAAAAACCGCGTGAATTGTCCGAAGAAGATCGCGTAAATGATGATCGCGTAGAATCCCCCTTCTGCCGCCGCGTAACCGACCACTCCCGGCGGCAACGTGATTAGGGAGCGATTGACATGTCGCAGCCGCGCCAGCGTGGCGACTTCTTTCGACAGAGGCGCGGGTTTCCCCTTCCACATCGCGCTGGGGACCGGCCACATCGCCATATACCGCAGGCTGAACAGGGGTTTGTACGAAAATTGGGACGGATAGTTGTCCAGAATCCAAAGCGCGGCGGCGCCGCATGCCTGGCCGCTCAACAAAGTGTCGGTTCCCGAGGCGACGCTGGCTCCGCGGAGTTGCTCGACGGTGATCGTACTTTCGTCGTGACGCAAGGCGCCGCGCACCGCCGTAAACGCCGCGATCACGACGCCGGCGCCAATCACCAGCGGCGCCGTCGAGTACAACAGTCTGGACGGGGACATGTTGATGGCCCAACGGTAATAGGCGCCCCAGGTGAATCCCACCAGGACGCTGATCAGCGGACGACGAGAGAAGAATCCGCTGCCAAGCATCATGCCGACGCTGGCGCCAACGATGACGACGGCCAGCAGGATTACGACCGGATTGAACCGCCGGCCGCCCCACATCCAGCCCGCGATGGCGCACGAGACGGCGGACAAGGCGATCGAAATATTAATGCTGATCGGACCGAGCGCTCGGAACTGCATGCCAATGAGCCGGGCGGCCAGCGATACGACGATCAGCGCGATGGCCAATCCCGCGAGCATCGAATCGCTGGCGTCCCGTTGTCCGCCGGAGAACTTCGAGGCGAACCAACGAGAAATCCGCAGTCGATGGTAACTCAGGAGGTAGACGCCCATGTAGATGTACGAGTACATCAACATCCACTTGGCCGCTTTTACCGGGTCGCCGATCTTAAAGCCGATGAAATTACCGTCGTTGAGAGCCGTAATCGGGCTGGCGACGTGATAGATGATAAATCCTGCCAGATAGATGTTGCGAATGCTGAAGAAGTTGACGCGCCCCGACAGTCCCTGGGCGAACATCATCAAAACCAGCCCCACGGCCAGCGCAATCAGCAGAGTGACGATCAAGCCTTCCATTGCGGGTCCGTAGCTAGCTGGTGGATGGTGGGTAAGGCGGGGCCGAGCTAGGTTCGACCTGGCGTGGCCGGCGAGGGGCGGCGCTCATTGGCGGCAAAGTCGTCCCACATCGGCCTATCGAGCCCTAGTTCTGCCGTAAATTGATTCACGTCGTCTTTGAGCGCATCGTGCAGATACGCGATCGTCTCGAGGTTGGGCGGGCCGAGGGGCGCTTTCGCCGCGGGCAGCAGGACTCGTCGAATCGCCAATCTCACTTTCGGGGGCGCTAGCGGGCGAAGCAGTTTGCGGTACGCCGCGTTGTGCTGAAGGGCGTGCCAAAACTCGTTCTTTACCGGCTTTCCCTGGCTCTGATTATATACCCTGTCTTCTTCGACGACGCAGTCCTGGCCCGCCAAACCGAGGAATCCGCACAGATCGCGAGCCGTATCCTGTCGCCGCTCGACATAATCCTCAAAACGGACAACTCGAATACGATCGCAACCGATCGCGCTCAACCAGGGTTCCAACTGATAGCTGTACCGGCTGTACTGGACGTACCGAGGGTGACGGCGGACCTCGTCGACGATCGACGGACCGACCTTGCCCTCGAAGTGTTCGTGATGGTGCTGACTGATAATCCGCTCGATCGGATGGCGGATGACGTAAATCACTTGGAAGCCGTCGGGCAGCACCTGCACCGCGCGCTGGGCAACCCCCTCGTAGTCGGGCCGCTTCGAGTAACCGGTCGAGGCGTCGCAGCGGATCTGATCCGGCCGTGCCTTCTCGTAGATGGCGGCGTATCGACTGATTCCCGCGGGCGTCAGCACTTCGTCGCCGCATAGGGCGTGCGGTTCCTTGTCGTGCCCTAAGAAAAACCGCGGGTGGCTGGCGAGGTCCATGTACAACCCCGTCGTTCCCGCTTTCATGGCGCCGATGATGAGCAGGTTGGGTAGATTCATGGCGTACGGGATGCGAATGTCATCCTGAGCGGAGCGAAGGATCTAGCGGCGTTCTAGATTCTTCGCTCCGCTCAGAATGACCTGACTAGCCCCTCCCTTCGACCGGACTAGCCCGTCGTTTCGCGGGAGGGGGATTTGGCTAAGTATACGCCGCTGGCGGGCAGCGGAGTGGGCGGGTCGGGTTGTACCGGCGGGGGCGGCGGCAGCAGGCCGCTGTGGGCTAGCGCCAGGCGAACCCCCTGCACCGGATCGCCGCGGCGGCGCCAGTCGTCGAGTACTTCGAGCGAGCCGCGGCTCAAGGCTGCCAGCCGCTGGTCGCTGGAGGTCACGTCCAGCAGCACGTCGGCCAGTTCGGCCACATTCCCCGGTGAGAATTGGCGGCCATTCACCCCTTCGCGGCACAGTTCGCCGGCGGCCCCGACCA
>JBGSYU010000048.1:0-3253 GCA_041750715.1 Lacipirellula sp. | reverse complement strand
GCGCGATCGACTCTCACGCGCGCCGCCGCTTCAAGAACGACCGGCTCCGCGAAGGCCTCGTGTATCGGGCCCTGTTCGAGCACCTGCATGCCGTCGTCCGTCGCAGGTCCTCCCGCGAAGGGAGCGGCGACCGCAGCGGGGTCGGCGACCGCTTCAGCAGTCGCCGGGTTCGGCGGAACGGCCGGCGCTTGAGCCAGCGCGATCACGGCCGCAAGGGGCGTAACAGCGATCGCTCCGCAGAGCGAATTTACAATTGATTTCAACGACATGGTGAAGTCCCCCTCATCTGGGAGAAAAAGTTTGTTGCAAAGCTCTCGGTCCCGCCGCTCCGAAAGAGAGGCGCCGCGAGGAACACGGCGCACCGCGAAAAAGTCGAGACGGAGTGTTCCGCAGATACCAATAGGCAAACGCGGCGCCAATGAGCAATTGCGTGGGACGAACTGCGCGCCTACTGCAGCGGCGACGTTGTTCTCTGCGTGCGGTGGCGCTCTAACGTTCGCAAGTCATTACGGTTGCGCTTGCACTTAACCGCTGGCCATTAGCGAAAGGAATTCGCCGGTTACAGTGAGGTGGCTGCGATTGCCGACTGTGCAGGCCAATGATTCGCACCGCGCGCGTATCTCAATCGCGCCAGTTGTCGTCAACGTGGAAGAAGTTGCAACCTCTCGCGGCCAGGGTCTGCGACCCTCGCGGCGCTAGGGCGAAAGGGGTCGGGAGTCTTTTGCAACTGGAAGCGTTTTTTGCCGGGAATCTTTCTAGTTGCAAAAGACTCCCGACCCCATCCACTTCGCAAACAGACCCACTACCCGCTGCCGGCCTCACAGAGGCCGGCTACAGCTCACCCGATATGAACTTCCACAACCCGCCGTCCTGGGTGCCGTAGTAGGTTTCGCCGTCGTCGTCCTCGCCGAACGTGAGCACCGGCGCGCTGCCGGTGAGGATCGAACGATTGGCCGTCACGCGCTTCGCTTCCGTGTCGTACCACAGCGCCCAGATTTGGCCGCTCACGAAGTCGGCGTACAGGTAGCCGCCCGCAAGTTCGGGAACCGCCTTCCCGCGATACACATTGCCGCCGGTGATCGACTTGCCGACGTCGTGGTGATACTCCCAAATTGGCTCGATCAGGTCCGGCCGGGGGTCGCTGCCCTTCGCTTCGGTCTTCTCATTGACGTAGCGGTGCATCCCCTCGCGAAGGTTCCAGCCGTAGTTGCCGCCCTTGACGATGAGGTCGATCTCTTCCCAAAGGTCTTGCCCCACGTCGCCGGCCCACAGGTCGCCAGTCTCGCGGTCGAACGCCATTCGCCAGATGTTGCGAATGCCGTAGGCCCAGATTTCTGGCCGGGCGTCTTCGCGGCCGACGAACGGATTATCCTTGGGAATCGCGTAGGCCAACCCGTCGTCGCGGCGGTCCACGTTGATCCGCAAGACTTTGCCAAGCAGCGTGCCGAGATTCTGCCCGTTCTTATAGGGGTCGCCGCCCGAGCCGCCGTCGCCTAGCCCGACGTACAGGTAGCCGTCCGGGCCGAAGAGGATCGTCCCGCCGTTGTGGTTCCAGAACGGCCCGCTGAGCTTCCCGTGCGGTTTGGGAATCTCCAACAGGACTTCCTCGCTGTCGGGGTCGGCCCGATTGGGATCGTCCTTGGAAACGCGAAACCGCGAAATCACCGACTTGCGATCGGCCTCATCCTGATACTTGGCGGTGTAAAAGACGAAGAACTCGCCGTTCTCCTCGAACTTCGGATGAAATGCGAGCCCGAGAAAACCTTCTTCGTTTTCTTGTGGCACTCGGTAGTGAATCTGCTTCCGTAGGTCGAGAAACGTGTTCATCGCGTCGACATCGGGATCGTTCTCAAACACATGAATCGTCCCCGGCTGCGTCGCGACGAACAGCCGGTTCGATCCGTCGCCGGCGCCGGTGATGATCAACGGGCGAACCTCCTTGACCAGTCCTTCCTCAGCCCCCGTGATCTCTTTGGGCCACTGCAAATTCGGAAACGCTGCAACAGCTTTCACCTCAAGCGGCTGCGTGTTGACCTCGTCGGCCCGCACCATAGAGACTGAACCAGTGACCAGCGACAGCACGAATAAGCATCGAAAAATCACGCGTCATTCCTCTGAGACGAAAGGGGGGCCTTGTAGCGCGGGGGCGCGAGCCCCCGAATTCGCAGGGAGCTTACGCTCCCCGCTCGCCTCACTATTCCTTATAAGATCGCGTCCTACCCGCCAATCTGATACATCGCCCGTTCGGGCTGGTGAAAATCGTGTTGCCCGATGCCGTGCGCCGCCGCCTTCGCCGAGATGCAATCGCGAACTAACGTCCGCACTTCCTGGTCGCCGGCGCCGGCCCGCAGCAGCCGACGGGCGTCCCACTCGACGTTCGAGAACAGGCAGTTTCGCACTTGTCCCTCCGCCGTCAAGCGGAGCCGATTGCAATTGCCGCAGAACGGCTCGCTCACGGGATTGATGAAGCCAATTCTCCCGCGTCCATCGGCAAAGTCAAAGTCCAGCGCCGGTTGACTTGCATCCGCCCGAGCCGCCGGGACAAGGGGGCCAAACCGCTCTTCCAGCGTCCGCCGAATCACGGCGCCGGTGAGCAACTTCTCGGAGGTCCACTGGCGATCCGCGTCCAGCGGCATGAATTCAATGAACCGCAGTTCTAGATTCCGCTCGCGGGCGAACTCGGCGAGCGGCACGATCTCGCTCTCGGTGACGCCGTGAATGGCGACCGCGTTCAGGCGTACCCGCTCGAAGCCCGCCCGCTGGGCCGCCGCGATTCCGGCGAGGACCCGATCGACGCCGTCGCGGCGCGTGATCTGTCGAAACACCTCTTCGCGAAGCGTATCGAGGCTGATGTTAAGGCGATGCAGTCCGGCGGCCTTGAGCGCTGCGGCATGCTCGTCGAGCAACATGCCGTTGGTGGTGAGGGCAATGTCGCTAACGCCGGCAATGGCCGCGAGCTTGCGAACCAACTCGGGAAGTCCGGTGCGCACCAACGGTTCGCCGCCGGTGAGCCGCAGTTTGTTCACGCCCAACGGAACCACCGCACGGACGAATCGCTCGATCTCCTCGAACGACAGCAGTTCCTCGCGCGGACGGAAGACGACGCCCTCGGCCGGCATGCAGTAAAAGCAGCGAATGTTGCAGCGATCGGTGACGCTAATCCGCAGGCTGGCGTGTGCGCGGCCGAAGCCATCGACGAGCGGCGGTTCGGGGAGCGAAAGGGGTCGGGAGGCTTTTGCGACAGGGGACGTTG
>JBGSYU010000047.1:0-9952 GCA_041750715.1 Lacipirellula sp. | reverse complement strand
GACGCAATGACGACTGACGCCACCTCCACCGTAACGATTCGCCATGTAGGGCCTGCGGACGTCGACGACGTGGTCGCGTTGCTCAGTGCTCGCGACGGGAAAGCACGCGATCGACGGGTCGTCGACGAATACCTCTGGGGTTTAGACCCGGCATGCACCCGCACTTGGGTCGCCTACGTCGACGCAGAGCCGGCCGGCATCACGATGCTCTACCTACGTCGCATGCAATGGCCGCTCGGCGACGCCGCCGAGGCGGACGATTCGCCGACCATTCTCGCCGGCTATTGGTCGCATCTGTATGTCCGTCCCGAGTTCCGCAGCAAGATGATTTATCCGCAGTTGGTCTTCGCCATGCTGCGCGACATGACCGCGGCCGGCATTTCCGTGATCTTTACGGCCACGCGCCAGGCGCTGGTAGCCGAGGGCCATCAGAAGCTAGGATTCGCCCTCGTCGGCGCGTTGCCGCTGAAGTACCGGCCGTTGCGACCCTTTCGGCTGTTGTCGAAGCAACGGCAAATTGGCGGCCTGGGCGCCGTCGTGGCGCCGCTCGACGCGATGTACGGGCTCGCGACCGGTCCGTCGCGCGATTCGAAGGTGGCCGTCGAGCAGGTGGCGCTCGACGCAGATGAAATCGAACAAATCGTCACGTTGATGAATGACGCTCCGAGCCGGCCGGTGCGCCAGCTATGGACGGCGGATCAATTTCGTCGGCGATTTCGCACGACTCTCGACGGGACAGACTATCGCATCACGGTGGTTAGGCGCGACGGCCGAATCGTCGCCACCCTCATCGCGGCGATCGCCGAGCGAGGCAACCACATTCGCGCTTGCATCCTGCTCGAAGTCGCTACTCATCCAGAAGCCGCCGAGTCCGAGATTCGCGTCCTGGTAAACGACGCTCACCGCTTCGCCGATGCAAAAGGCTGCGAAGTCATGCTCAGCATGCCGCAGTCGCTCAACGGCCTGCAATCATCGCGGCCCGTCGCTTCGTACCTGACGAGCAAGTCGGAACGCTATCATTTGCTGGTCTACCCCAAGAATATGGCGCAATCGCCCCACGCGAGCGCCATGCTAGAAAACTGGTCGTTCTCCTTCGCCGAACACGACGCTTTTTGATCGATGATGCAAGTCGCCGCCTCAAAATCGCCGATCATCAACGCCTTGTCCTTCGACGTCGAAGACTGGTTCCACATGGTCGGCATCCCGGCCGTGGAAAATCCGCTGGCGTGGCCCGGTTTTGAGTCGATCGTCGAGCGGCACACCGAGTGGATCGTGCAAACGGTGACCGACGCAAACGTCCGGGCGACGTTCTTCGTCGTCGGCTGGATTGCCGAGCGTTATCCGCACCTCGTGAAGCTGATTGCCGACGCGGGGCACGAGCTTGGCACGCACTCTTACTGGCATCGCAAGTGTTACGAGCTCACGCCCGAGGAGCTGCGCGAGGACCTGAAGCGCTCGATCGACGTCATCGAGCAGGCCGGCGGCCAACGAGTGCTTGGGTTTCGCGCGCCGTCGTTTTCAATCACCCCCGGCAACGAATGGGTGTTCGACGTGCTGCTCGACCTAGGGCTGAAATATGACGCCAGCCTCTTCCCGACGTCGCGCGAAAACGGCGGTTATCCATGCCCGCGGAGGGCTCACCAATTTACGCATACCCCGTCGGGCCACTCTATTCCGGAACTGCCGATGAGCGTCATGCGGCTTATGGGCCGGCCGCTGGCCTTCTCCGGCGGCGGCTACCTGCGGCTCTTGCCGCACTGGCTGATTCGCAAGGGCTTCGACCAGTTGAACGGCCAGGGAGTTCCGGTGGTCGTTTACCTACACCCGCGAGATTTTGCCGTCGAGTGCCCCCGCGTGACAATGCCGCTGCACCGGCGATTTAAGAGCTATGTAGGCCTCGATACGACGGCCGAAAAGCTGCGCATGCTGCTGGCCAACTATCGCTTCGATACCTGCGCCGCGGTGGTCGGCGTCAGGAACCTGTCGCCAGCCGATATTAAGAACTCGTGATGTTTAAATCATCGGCCTGCGGCGGCCCCCGCACGCGGAAATCTCGACAAACCCGTTGCTATCGGCCCTCAGGCAGTGTTGCGAATTTACATCGTGCGTCCCGGCCATGTGCCGTTCAATTGACATTCTGACGCAGTTGGGTAAGGATGACTGAGGGTCGTTCGAGGCATGCCGCCGCCAGCGGATCATCGCGATGTAAGTCGTTACAAAGTCTAACATTACAGGCCATTCCGCGAGTCAGGAACCGAGTTTCAAGTACGATGCGGTCGCGCTAACGGCCGTTCGTCGGCGCGCCGATTGCTTAGGCACATCGGACACGGAAACTGGCTGAATGCGTTTTGGACGGTCGCCTAGCTGCTTGAGCTGCCTGCTGCAACGAAAAGTGCCACTTAGAGGAGCGTCGCCAGGATGCAGCCGATTCAGTACATCCTCACGATGAGTTGCATCGCCGCGATCGTTAGCTACCCGCTGACGCATTTTGTGGCAACTCTCGCCCAGAGATGGGGCTTCGTCGATCGCCCCGACGGCGGACACAAAACTCACAAAGCGCCCATTGCCTTGGGCGGCGGATTGGCCGTCTTCCTGGCGGCGTTCGTCACCTTCGCCGTCGAGTACATTTCTTCGCCCTCGTTGCAGGATTCGCTTCAGGGCGATGCGCCGTGGCTCTCGGGACTATTGCTCGCGGGCGCGTGGATCGTCGTCCTGGGCCTCATCGACGACCGCTTTGGAATGCGCGGCCGGTACAAGCTGCTCGGCCAGATCATCGCGGCGCTCATCGTGATTTTCTCCGGATTAGAAATCCACGCCTTCTCGCTATTCGGCCAGAAGATTCAGCTCGGTTATTTCTCAATCCCCTTTACGTTGTTCTGGCTGGTTGGCGCCATCAACTCGCTGAACCTGCTCGACGGCATCGACGGGTTGGCCACGACCATCGGCATCATTCTCTGTTCGGCCATTACGCTAATGGCCCTGTGGTTCGAGCAGCCGACGGTCGCCATCGTCGCGGCCGTGTTCGCCGGCGCCTTGGTCGGGTTCTTGCGATTCAATTTCCCGCCAGCGAGCATTTTTCTGGGCGACGCCGGAAGTATGCTGATCGGCTTGGTCGTCGGCTCGTTGGCGATCGGCGCCTCGCTCAAAGGCCCCGCCACCGTGGCGATGGCCGCGCCGCTGGCGATCTGGTCGCTGCCGATGTTCGACTCGTTCATTGCGATCCTCCGCCGCAAACTGACCGGCCGCAGCATCTACGCCACCGATCGCGGGCACCTCCATCACCGGCTGATGGCCCGCTTCGGGAAGAACACCCGCGTACTCGCCGCGGTGGCCGTTTGTTGCGCCGTGACGTGCGCCGGGGCGCTCATCAGCATGTTCATGCAGAACGACTTGGCCGCGCTGGCGTCGGTCGTCGCGGTGATCTGCATTCTGGTCGCCACGCAAATCTTCGGCCACGTCGAATTCGTGATGCTCGCCAGCCGCATGAAGTCGCTTGGCATTTCCCTTATCAACCCCTCCTCGCGCGGCAATAACTCGTGGCATTCGTCGTTCCGACTGCAAGGCACGCGGCAATGGGACTTGTTGTGGCAATCGCTCACCGAGTACGCCGAGAAGGCGAAGCTCGTAGAAATGAAGCTCGACATCAACCTGGCGTCTATTCAAGAGGGATATCACGCCTCGTGGCGTCGACGAACCGAATGCGAACGCCGCGAGTTGTGGCGAACCGAAGTTCCTTTGTTCGTCGACGAACACCTCATCGGCCGGTTAACAATCTGCGGCGGGCGCGAATCCAATATGCTCGTGTGCGAGGTTATCGGCCGGATGATGGAAGTCCTCGAATCGCTGGAAGCAGAAATCGCGGCGATCGCCTCCACGCAGGGCACCGGAGCACCAAGAGCGGGCGCAACGATGCCCGCGACGCCCGCTCCTCACGCGGGGGTTGGCTGAATTCGTTTTGTGTTCTCGACGCTCGTCAGCCGAGCTAATCCGTTGCGCTGTGAATCTCATTCGCCCTCGTTCTCGCGGATCACTGACTTCCACTTCTTCTGGGTATAACTTCGCATGCGGGTGTTGTTCTACCAACCAGCCCACGAAGGCCACCATTTCTCCTACTTGGCCCGCATGCTGCCCGGTTTCGTCGATCTGCCCATCGAGATTCTCGTGGCCACGACGCCGAAGGCTTTGGCTTCGGTAGAGTTTGAGATGTCGCTGGCGCCGTTCGGGGCGCGGCTGCGCTTGATCGACTGCTGCACGCCGACACCACGTCGCCCGCTGGCGAACGTCCGGCATCGACTGCGGGAGTTGAAAGCGGCCATCCGAATCGCGCAACCCGATCACGTGGCCGCGTGTTACGCGGACGGTATCTGGGATGCGGCGTACGTTTCCACGGCCTTCGGTCGCCGGCCATGGCCCAAGGAGTTGGCGGTGGAAGGCTGGTTCTATCGCGGTCGCTTCGCCGATGACGACGACTCGCGAATGAAATCGCGACTGCGTCGACTTATGTTCGCCGGTCTGTTACGGAACGGCTTATTCCGCAAGGTGCATTTGCACCACGAGTTGCTGTACGACTTTGCCGCCTCCAAAGCCGCCGACACGCCGACGTCGGTCGTGCTGGCGCCCGATCCCATCGTGATCCGGAAGCCGCTTACTTCCGCGGAGGCGCGGCAAGAGTTAGGCGTCGCCGCCGGAGAAAACGCTACGGAGAAATGGATCGGCGTGGCGGGCGTCATTGCCAAGTTCAAAGGCGCCCACCTATTGCTCGACGCCTACCGCATCCGTCGGGAACGGGCCGCCGAACCGCGGGTGAAGGTGTTGCTCGCCGGCCCGCACGATGACGGCATTCGAGCCCTGCTCCGCGAGCCGCCGTATCGCGACGCCGTCGCGGCAGAAGACATTATTTCCGTCGATCGGTTCCTGACGGAGAATGAAATGTACGCGGCGGCGGCGGCCGTCGACCTGATGGTCGCGCCTTATCCCCAGCACCAGAACCGCTCCAGTATCGTTCTCTGGGCCGCGGCGGCAGGCCGACCTTGCTTGGGCTCCGAAGACAGTTGCGTCGGGTACGTTATCCGAAAAGAGCGACTCGGAGCAACGTGCAACGTCCGCGATACGGCCGCGTTGGCGGATGCCGTCACGACCGCGCTCGCCGCGCCATGGACGGCTGATGACGCAGCGCGAGTGCGAACTTACGCGGAGTTTCACCGCATGGAGAATTACCAGGCGATTTCCTCGCAATTGGTCCGGGAGCGATTGGCGCAAGCCCACGCGGGCGCCGCGACCGCCCAGGGCGTGAGTTGAACGTCCCTACACCGAACCGGCGGTACGCGAAATAGATCAACGAATCGTCTCTTCTCCCGTAGATTCTCTCGCATGGCTGATCCTTGCCCTTCTACATTCTGCAGCTAACGCGACTTTTTTGTAAGCTTGGACGGAATGAAGCCCCCAGTGAACGCTAAGGCCGTCGAAAACGAATCCGTCCCCCAAAAAACTGGTCGGCAAGCGGCGCGGTAGCGCTTCGCGCCGTGCGACCCACAATGCTCGCTGTCCCTTAATCCACCGATAAGCTATACTAGGCTTTGTCTCAAAAGGGAATTCGTTCGTCAGGCGCGTTTTGGGACAAAGCCCATTATCGTCGTCGATCGCGGCTTCCGCCGTAGTCTGTAGAGCTTGAATCACAAGTAGAGGAATTCGACATGAATGATGACGAGTATCGGCGCCTCGATGAAGTCGACGGCGCCCTCCGTGTTAGATTGTCCTGACTAGCCCATGCCCAGCCATTTACATTCGGCGGCGACAGTCGGCAAGCCATCGCTGCGCCTGCGAACGACCAGCGGCATTATCTGGTTCGCCCTGCAATCCGTGGCGACGCGCGGGGTAGCCCTGCTCCAGCAGTTCGTCCTGGTATGGCTGCTGGCGAAGGAAGACTTCGGCCTGATCGGACTGGCTTACTCCGTCTCGATGTTCGTCAACCTGCTGGCGAACCCGGGAATCGACGGCGTGCTCATCCAGCGGCAGCGCCAGTTTCGGCACTGGGCGACTCCCGGCTTTTGGCTGGGCATGGCGACGGGTTTGGCGGGAACACTCGTCATGCTTGTCGCGGCACCCCTGGCGGCGTGGGCGTACGGCCGGACGGAGCTCACGGGTCTCATCTTGGTGCTTGCCATCGCGCCCCCGCTGCAAGCCTTGCAGATCGTCTCGCGAGCTAGCCTTCAAATGGAAATGCGGATCAAGCAGCTCGCGATGTTGGGAATCCTAACGAGCCTACTGACCGCGGCGCTGACGATCGCTGGCGCAGCCCTCGGCCTGGGGGCATATAGCTTCGTCTTGCCCGTGCCGATCGTATCGATCGTCGTCGCCGTCGCGGGATGGCGACTCGCGCGGCCGCCGATTCGGCCGCGCCTGGAAGTCTCGCGCTGGAAGTACTTCATCGGCGACAGCGCCGCGTTGGGCGGGACCCGAGTCCTGCAAACCCTCGTCATGCAAGGCGACTACATCGGATTGGGCCTGGCCGGCATTGCCGACGCGGCGATCGGCACGTATTTCGTCGCCTATAAGCTTTCGACGCAAACTTTCCTGTTGATGGCCAACGGCGTCTCCTCGGTGATGTTTCCCAGCCTCAATCACTTGGCTCTCGATCCAGAGTTGCAGTTGCGGTCGACGCGGCGGGCCACGCGGCTGCTCGCCATGGTCGCCATACCGTTTTGCCTTTTGCAGATCCTGCTCGCGGGGCCGTTGATTCGACTCGCCTGTCCGCCGAGCTGGGAAGACGCGATCTTGCCGCTGCAACTGCTTACGGCCGGCATGATGTTGAACGCGCCCTGTTGGCCGATGCAGAGCTTGATGATGTCGCAACGGCGGTTCGGAGAGTTGTTTTGCGTCGCGCTACGTTACACGATCGTCTTCGCCGCGATGATCGCGTTCGCTTTGGTCGTCCGGCCGGGAATCGTGTCCGTGGCGACAGCGGTCATGTTGTGGTACACTTGGAGCGCCCCCTATTTGTATTGGCATGCGGCTCGCCGAAAGTATCCTTTCTACGAGTATTTTGCCGAAATTCATCGCCCGCTTGGCGCCGGTCTGGCAGCGGCGTTACCGTGCGGAATCTCGTTGAGCCGGCTCGCTGACACGGCGATCGCCGATGCGATCGCCCTGGCCGCCGTCCCCGTGGTATTCACGTTCCTCTTTGTGGTACTGACTCGTCGCATGGCGCGGGAAGATTTCAACGACTTTTGCGCTCAGGTCGCTCCCTTTTGGAACCGCCTGCGCGGTTTAGCCGTACCGCGAGTCGATTCCGCCCAATCGAAGGTGCGGCGATGAACGGCGTGTCTTCTCTGATTCTGAGGCACAATCGCGCGAGGATCCTCTCCCAGACGCTGGAGAGTCTGCGGAAGACGGAATTGCCGCCCGGCGTTCGGCCGTCAACAACTCGCCAGTTTTTTCTACGGTATCGCCGGGGATTACGACGTGGTGACTAACGGCAACTATAAGCATCTGGATGAGGTCGACGGTTCGATTCGCGCCGCCGCGAAAATCGTTCCGCTCGTGCTGGAAATGACGGGGCCGTTGAGTTCGGTCGTCGACGTGGGCGGCGGTACGGGCGGCTGGCTGCGGGAATTCGGCAGGGTCGGCGTCGGTCGACTCGCGTTGATCGACGACCAGTCCGTGGCGCCTCACCTAGTGATCCCCCGTGAATGCTTTCACGCCGCGGACCTCGAACGACCGCTGCCGCACCTGGGTAAGTTCGACCTCGCCGCCAGCCTGGAATGCGCCGAACATTTGAGCCAGTCGCGGGCCGCGGAGCTCGTCGAATGGCTCGCCTCGGCGGCGGACGTGGTCCTATTCTCGGCGGCGATCCCCGGTCAAGGCGGCAAGCGCCACATCAACGAGCAGTTTCCCAGCTACTGGGCGTCGCTATTTCGACAGTTCAACTTCATCCGGCGCGACATCCTCCGGCAGCGGATTCTCTGCGATCCGTCCATTCCGTGGTGGTATCGTCAAAACATGTTCTTGTACGTCCACCAGCGGCACGCGCTCGCCAATTCTCAGCCAGATTTTCTCCCCGAGGATTTCGTGCTGTTGCACCGAGAAGTCCAAGAGTCCTATAGCCATCCTCGACTTCGTAAGATCATGCACGATCTCCCCCCGGCGATTGTGGCCTCGGTGCGGAATCGAATCCGGCGGATTCGGAAACTGAATAAGTAATGGATTTCGCGCCGCCGGTGCGCGGGTTGACCTCCACCATCCGTTTAATAGGCGAATACCTTCACGTGCTGCAACGACTAAAGACGACGCTTCGAAACCCGCGATTGCGAATTGTGCGAGACTCGCTCCGCCTGTTTACCAAGAGCGGCGTAGGATCCGAGCAGTGGCTGCGCATCGTCATGGACGCGGAACTGAGGAAACTCGTCGATGGCCTGAACCCGTCGACCTTGAAGGCTTTCGAGATTTCCGGACAAGCCTGGAATCAGCCCGGCTTGTTTCGGGAGTATCGCTCCGCGGATTATCCCGCCTACGACGTTTGCGAAAGCCGCCTCGACGAGAGCTTCGATCTGATCATCGCCGAACAGGTGTTCGAGCACGTTCTGTGGCCCTACCGAGCCGGAAAAAACGTGTACGACCATCTACAGCCGGGCGGACACTTTCTGATCGCTACCCCCTTTCTGGTGCGCATCCACAACCACCCGACGGATTGCACGCGCTGGTCGGAAACCGGCCTGAAGCACTTTCTCGCGGAGTGCGGCTTCGCTTTGGAAGACATTCACACCGGATCGTGGGGCAATCGGGCATGCGTGGTGGCCAACTTGCGTCGTTGGAAGATTTACCAGCCGTGGCGCCATTCGCTGCGGAACGAGCCGAGCTTACCCGCGGTCGTTTGGGCGCTCGCCAAAAAAGCCAACGCCTAACATCCCCTCCCTCGAAGGGTGGGGCTAGGGAGGGTTTCCTTACACCGCCTACAGCCAACTCCGCCGTTCGCGAGCCACGGCCGCTCATCCCTCCGCCGACCCTACCTTTAAGGAGGAAGGCCACTCGTAATGACCACCGCTCGCATCAAGCTCGCCATCGTCGCCGCGGCGCCGTCTCCTTACCGAGTGCATCAGCACTTGCGCATCGCGCGAGAGTTGGGCGATCGAGTTGAGCTGTATTCCCTCTTTCTGCACGAACACAACTGGCAACCCTGGGCCGCGCCGCTGCCACCGGAGATTCGCCCAGTCGTGTTTGGAATGGGCGAATCGGCCCGCGACAAAAACCGCGGGCTCGGCCCCCTGCGCCAGTGGACGAAAGGCGGCGAGATTATCCGGTGGATACGCGAGCACCGCGTCGACGCCATTATCACCGCCGGGTACAACGATCCCGGTCTCATGCGGCTTATCTCCTGGTGTAAACGCTCGGGAACGCCGAACTACCTGTTCGGCGATTCCAATGTGCATGGCGACCACGCTCGCGGGCTACGCCGTTGGATCAAGCGGCGCTACGTCGGCTGGGCCGTTCGTAGCGTGACTGGGCTGTTGCCGTGCGGCGAGTATGGCCGGCGGTACTTCGAGCAGTACGGCGGCCGGAATAAGCCGTCGTTCTTCATGCCGCACGAGCCGGATTACGGTCGCATTTTCAACGTGACCGCCGAAGAACAGGCGGCGACCTGTGAGAAGTTCCACCTGCGCACAGACCTAAAGTACTTTCTGTACTCGGGGCGCCTGGTAAATGTGAAGCGCGTCGACACGCTGCTCGACGCCTTCGCGCGCATCGCCGAGCGGCGTCCCGATTGGGGCCTGCTAATCATCGGCGGCGGTCCGCTGGAGGTCGAGCTCAAAGCGCGAGTGCCGGCGCAACTGCAAGACCGCGTCTCCTGGACCGGGTTCATCGACGACGCCGACGAACTGGCCCGCCTCTACCGCTGCGGCGACGCGTTCATCTTGCCCAGCTCGTACGAGCCTTGGGCGGTCGTCGTCTGCGAGGC
>JBGSYU010000046.1:0-2069 GCA_041750715.1 Lacipirellula sp. | reverse complement strand
CCCGGCTGTCTGATTCACGCTACGGAAGAGTTTGGGATCGACGCAAACCTCGGCCTGAACGGCCCTGCGCCGCTCGCCATAGCGCAGTAGAATGAAAGCGATGCTCCGATACCTCATTTACACCGTTATGGGAACGATTCTTGGTGTCGTGCTTGGAGTGGCCGTACCCATCGCCTTCTACCTGCCGTTCACTCTCCGGTCCAGGGGAGACGGCGGTGTCGGGACGGTCTTCTCTTTATTGATGATCTTCACTATCCCCGCAGGGGCAATATTCGGAGGTCTGGTTGGCATCGTTGCCGCTGGATGGATGAATCGCAAATGATCGGAAGTGCTCGCTTAAATTAACAATGCTGCACCCAAACTCGCCGTGATTTGACAATAAAGTTGAGCAGTCGAGTAGCGACTGTCTTGAATTTCAAGTGGTCAGAACATCTTTCCAGTGTGAATTGTTCTTGATCATGGCGTTGAGGATGAGCAGCAGCTTTCGCATGCAGGCGATGAGGGCAGTCATTTTGGATTTTCCTCGGGCCAGGAGTTGTTGGTAGTGTCTGCGAATGAGCTTGTTGTGCTTGGTGGCGACGATGGTGGCCATGTAGAGAGAGCGTCTTACATGGACACGGCCACCGCCGATCATGCGTTTTCCGCGGAGCGTGCCGCTGTCTCGGTTGATCGGCGCAAGTCCTACGAGCTTGGCTGCTTGTCCACGGTTCATGGCCCCCAACTCGGGCAGTTCGGCCAACAAGCCGGTCGCGTTCACCATGCCCACGCCTGGCACGCTGACCAACAGTGCGAGCCGCTCGCGGAAGACCGGATCGGCGGTCGTGATCTCGGCGATCCGACGATCGAGATCTTTCAGCTGCCGATCATAGAAGTCGATCGCATCACGGACCGACTTCCGAGTCTCCTCGTCAGGCGCCGTAGCCAGACGGTTCTTCTCTTGCGTGAGCGAATGGACCACCTGCTGCCGACGAGCCCGCAAGGCACGCAACCGCTCCTGGGCCGGCGTGGGCGGGTCGTCTGGCTGGGGATGGAAGGTGGCGGCGAAGCGGGCGATCACGGCCGCATCAATCGCGTCCGTCTTGGCCAGCTCGCCCTGGGCCCGGGCGAAGTCGCGAACCTGACGCGGATTGACCACGCTCACAGGCAGCTTTCGCTGGTGCAGCGCGTCGCGCAGCAGACGTTCGTATCCACCTGTCGCTTCCAGGCAGACGAGCTGGGGATTAAGCTCCTTCCAGCCAAGCGACGAGCGCCGCCAGGCCGGATGCATCAGCGGCGAACCGGCGCACCCGTCTCTGGTCCGCAACCGCTACATCCCAGTGATGCTTCGAGACATCGATTCCCACACACGGACCTTGCAAGCTAACTTCCATCGTGCGATCCTTCCTTGCGTATGCGAGCTCGCGCAAGCGCGGCTCCGACGACTGTTCGGACTCTACGACAGGCGGCCAGCCGGCGATCCAGCTACTTTTCGGTCTCTGAGACCTAGGATGGGACGATCTGCCGGCCGGCCACCGTGTTCTGCTACGTTCGCTTGCGCTCACTCCGCAGAACACGGCGGTGTTAGCAGAACACCACTACGAAGAAGATACAAGGATGGGTTTGTTGCGAAGCAAAAACCCATCAAGTGCAAGGTCGATAACGCGATGGGTTCCCGCTACGCGGCGAACCCATCGCTACCTACTACCTACTTTGATCCTTATACGCGCTGCCGCTGAATGTTATCTTTCGGGTTGTGACTGCCTCCACGTTTTCAACTCGGAACTTCGTACTCAACCGAATTCTCCTCCTATTCGCTGTTCCCGCCTTGCTCAGCCTGCTGGCCCTCGGCGCACGCTGGAATTGGCTTCTCGATTTGGCGACACACTTCCGCGCCCATTATTTGGCCGCCTTGGCGATCGCGATGACGATTTGCCTCGTCGCGCGGCGTTTCAAGCTTGCCGCGGCGTTTGGCGCATTTGTAATTCTCAATCTTTGGTTTGTAGCGCCGCTTTATTTCGGCGACACCGACGAAGACGCGACCGGAACGCCGATCCGCGTGATGACCGTCAATGCCTACTGCGCCAATCAAC
>JBGSYU010000045.1:0-3010 GCA_041750715.1 Lacipirellula sp. | reverse complement strand
AGCACGAGCCAATCGTCGCCGACGCACCACGACGGCGAAATCGGCGCCGGGCCGGGCAACTGGAACGTGTACATCGTGTGCTCGCCCAGCTTCGACTCGCTGATCGACCCTTCCTTCGGATGGCGAGCCATTTCGGCTTGTGCCGCGTCGACTAACTTCTCGACGGCTTGCTGGAGCGTTTCGGCATCCTTCACCCGGACCGCCGCGGTCGCGTTCAGCCACGACAGCATCAACTCGCCGCCGGGCACATGGAACGTCCAGGCGTCGTCGAGCGAGCCGAGAATGTCGTCGCGGACGTTGACGCCAAGCTTCGTTTCTAGCTTCCACAGCGCCTCTTCGAGGTCGTCTGATTTCGGCTGAAATTCCCCTTGCATCTCGACCAGACGTTCCCAAAGTTCGGTCGCGTCGATGCACTTCGCCGTTGCGAACAGTGCATCCTTGGGAATCGGCTGGAGGTCGCTCGACTGGAGCGGCTCGTGCGGCAGCAAGCCGAGCAGACCTGGGCGCTCGCCGTCGGTCACGATGTGGGCGACGCTCTTGCAGGCCACGTCGTCGTAGCCAGAGACGCCGTGGATGGCCTCGATGTGGGTAAGGCCCAGCGTCTCCACGGCTGGCCACGCCTTCGGGTTTTCCGCTTCGGCAAACGGCCGCACCCGCTGGAGGATGCCGGCGACGTTGAGGTAGCCGAGCGAAAGTTCCCGCTCGATGGGATGCTCGCGGCGAATATCATCGAGCCACGCCGGCGCGGCGCCTTCCATGCGAGCGAGCAACTCGTCCGGCGTTTCATCGCCGACTGCAATGATGAAATACGCGTCCTTCCAACCGAAGCGGACGACCGGCGCCTCAGGCGGCGTCGGCGCGCGGCGCCACTCGACGCCGGCTACTTCCTCGGTCTCCAATTGCGGGCGGTCGGGCGGGATCAGCGTGAGCATCTCCGCGATGGCAGCCTGTATTTCCGCTTGCTGTTCGCCGGCGTTCAGCACGAACGCGGCCGTGGCGTCGAAGGCTTCGCCCTCGCCGGGCTTCAAGTCCTCGACGTATACCGCCGAGGGCCGCGTAAAGAGAGCCCGCAGCAGCTTCGGCCCCTGTTCCATCAACACGCGCTTCTCGCGCTCCGGCCCGCCGGCGCGGCGCGCCGCCTTCATAAGCTGCGATTGAATCTCCTCGACGAACCGCCGCACCTGCGGCTCTGCGAAAAGCTGCTCTGTTTGGTTGGAGCTAGCGGCGTCCGCTTCGCCCTGCCCAGCGTACGAGGCGTACCACAAGCATTCCTCCGGGGCGATATTCGAGAGCACCGGATCGAGCGGCAGAGGGGCGCCGCCCAGGGGAATCGACCCGGCGCCGCCCATCAGCAGCAGCCATAGCCAGGTAACGCCAAAGGCAGAAGTCGCGGTCATGGCACATTGATCTCCGTTGAGGGGAGCGAGGGAATCTCGCAAACGCCCTGATTCTCTCGGCAAAGGCGATTAAATGCAAAGGGCCTGTAGCCGGGGTCTGTGACCCCGGCGTCTTGGGATGTTCGCCGGCCTCATAGAGGCCAGCTACACGAACAAAAACAGCCCGCTGCAAGCTTGCAGCGGGCTGAAGGAATTGCGTTTACTACGGATCGGCGCCGAACCGCCCAAAGCCGAGCGCCCGCTACCGCCGACGGCGGCGTATCGCCCAACTCGCCCCAGCACAAAGGGCCATGGCCAGCAGTGCCCCGGACGCAGGTTCGGGGACTGGTAGGACCGCTACGCCGGGGGAACCGACGCCTCCGTAGGTGCTGGTGAAGGCGCCATTTTCGCCGGCCACGCTAAGTCCCAGGTTCGCGCCTGAACCATCCCACTCGAACGTGACGCCGCTGGTGGAGGCGCCGAACGAGACGCCGGCCACCTGCTGCGCAAGGTTGTTGAACAAAAACACCGAGTCCCCGCCGCTCGACAAACCGGAGAACGGATTGGTTCCGGTGAATTGCGACTGGGTGAGCACTTGAACCGAGGGAAGCAATCCCCAAGTCGCGCGGAAATCGGTGGCCACCGAAGCGCCGGCTCCTTGATGAATGATGATCGACTCGCCGACCGCGACGGTGATCCCGTTCGGAAAGACGCCGAGATCGCTCGAAATCGGTGCGTCTTCCCAGGCGTAGCCGTTGAGCGACACGGCAGTCGGACCGGTATTGGTCAGCTCCCACCAATCGAGGTTGGCCAACGAGCCTGGAGCGCCCGAGGTGCTGGCGACTTCAGTGATGGCGATCGCCCCGAACGCTGATGAGGCGGCGAGACAAATCGCGAGACATCCGACGAACGACAATTTCTGCATGAGAACCCTCCCGGAAAGTAACGACGCATGAGTTGCGCATCGAGCGCGGTGCGGACGACCCGCACCTAAGTGAGGGGCACTGTAGCGACAGTTCGTTAACGGACCGCGAAGGCGGCGTGAATATCGCTTGGCGAATTCTTCATGAAACTCCGTCCGTTCCTTCGCGGAATATTCACGAGCGATCGCTAGCTTCCTGCTATTCAATCCTCCACCACCCCACGTGCGAGTCCTTAATGCAAAGATACATGGCGGTACTTGCTCTTGCGGCGGCGCTCGCGCCGCGCACCGTTCTGGCCGCGGTTCGCAATTCGTTGATGCTCAATGAAGCCAATACGGTCAGCGGAAACAACTTCCTCGAATCGAATAAATTCGACTCCACGCTGGGCCGGCTCCAGGGCAACGGCCAGAATTGGATGGAGTTCATCGTCGTTCAGGGCGACGATCTGGGCGGCGGGGCGTTTGGCAATACGCTCGACCTCCGCGGCTGGAAGATCGACTGGTCGTACAACAAGTTGGATCCCCTGGATCCCAATAAATTTGGGTCGGGAACCATCCAGTTTTCTAACGACCCGCTGTGGGCGGCAATGCCCAGGGGCACGATGCTCACGATCAACGAATGGCAGAAAGTCTGGTACGCGCCCGGCTCCGATGGAGCGGGCGGTCTCGATCGCAAAGGCGGGATCGCGGGCTTGGGACAGATGCGAGGCGA
>JBGSYU010000044.1:0-9989 GCA_041750715.1 Lacipirellula sp. | reverse complement strand
GCGATGATGGCGTCGGCGGTCGCGCTGTTGATCTTACGCTGCGTGTCGCCATTGAGCGCGGGGTCGCTGAGCGCGCCTAACGTGACCGACGCGGTGGACGACGGTTCGCCCATGTAATTGACGCCGATCTCGCCCAGTTGCAGGTAGACCTGCGCCGTGCCGATCGTGCTGCTCACCGTGTAATTGACCGCGGCCAGCAGCCACGCGCCGCTGGCGGCGTTGTAATACGAAGGCGTGCTCGCTTCACCCGCGGGGCCGATGCCCGAACCGACCGCGTCGTCGCCAAACAGCGAGAAGCCTTGCAGGTCTTGAATGACGTTGGTCACCGGCGTGCCGGTCGGCGGAAGGGTTCGGCCGAGCGGCTCGTTGATAAACTCCCAGCGGCGTACGTCCAGCGGCGGCGACCCGGTGGTTCCCAGCAGCGGGTTGTACACGGTCGAGTCGACGAACGAGAGAATGTTTGGCTGCGAGGTGACCAGCCGCATCGACCAGACCGCGAGGTTCTTGCCGGCGGCGGGTTTACCCCAGAGATAGAGCGTGCCGGCGGAGCCAGGCGCGCGGGTGATCGTTTGCAACGCGCCGAAGGTGACCGGCGCGGCGGTGGGCTGCGTGACGCTGGCGGACGTCGTCAGCCAAAAGTTGGTGGCGCCGGCCGCGCCGCTACCAGCGAGAGGTAAGATAGTCGCCAGGCTGAGGAGCACGGAAGTTCGCATGCCGGAACCGTCGACGAGACGCTTTTTTCTAGGTAAAGCAAGCCCCCGTGAGTATAGCCGGACGCGCGAGTAACACAAGAAATGTCCGTGAAATGGGGAGAACTGCAAAGTCCCGAACCAGTCGCCTCGCCGCAACGAGTCGCGGCGGCGACCTGAGGTACTACGAAGGACGCGGGCCAGATTCTTCGAAGTATATCAGCTGTGACCGTGCGCGCGGGACTTTGCAGTTCTCCTGGGCCTTAGTGACTAACTCCACACGAACTTCGGCATCCCGAGTTGGGTGAATTCGTTGAGGAATTTGGTGCGGAGTCTCGCTTCAGTTCGTTGGTTTTGGAAGTTGCGGTTTTTCAGTACGTCGCCGAAACAGATTTTCAGACAATACATGGCAATTTCCGCGAAACTACGACGATGGTAGCCAATCTCCCGTTTCCAACCCGAGCGCCCTTGGCACTCGGTACTCGGCCGGCCAGCAGTTCGTCCTTTTGCTCCAGCCACTGCTTAACGGCGACTTCGCCTTTAGGGTCGCCGTCCCACTTGCCGAAATAAACGAACTTCCCGCGGACCTTTTTGGCCTAGCGGCCGATCTGGTGCGGGAACAGGGGGAAGTCCGGGCGGGGTTTCGCAGGCCGCGCAAGCGATGTAGAATTAGCCATGCCCACTACCTCCTGCGCTAAAACGTTAGGTGGCGTAATGACACCCGCTCGCGCCAACGAGAGGGTGTCGCCTTTTAGTTCCAGCATACGACCGGTTATAAGAACGGGCGGGTGTAATAGCGGGTGTTAATCGATTGCCAACTTGGCTGGCGCAACTCGATAGACACCGAGAAAAATAGTTTAGCCAGCGTAGCTTCAATTGGCAGAGCACCGCATTCGTAATGCGGGGGTTGTCGGTTCGACTCCGACCGCTGGCTCTAGAAATCTCGGTACTTCGCGCGACCCCCTTTCATTTGCTCTGCACGAAATGCAGAAAACATGCAGGGTTCGTGCAGAGCAACGGCAAGGCACCTGAAAAACTCTTGCATTTTCCGACCATTCGCGGATAATCGCTCTCTACCTTTTCCTTACACGTTCCTTACACGCTTCCGCGAGAACCAAGGTGGGTTCCAAACGGAAACAACGCCGGACGCAAGAGGCAGCCATCGCGGCGGTTCCGCCGAAGCGATACGGCTGGCTGTTTCCCTTCGCTCTAGGGGCCATCGTCGCCGGATTCTTGGTGGTCTTGGCGACGCAGTCGGCGAATAGCAAGGCGAGCCTCCCGCCCCAGGCCGCCATAGCCAATCGGTTGCCGTCGCTCGGCGAGTTGACCGCCATGCCGAGCAAGCAACTTGAGCGGCAGGACATTGCCCTAGTCAACCTTCGCTGCGCAGTAGGTCTACCCGGTGCAGAAAAGCTGGACGTGGAACAGTGCCTTGCCACGCTCGACCAGTGGGCGAAGCGCGTGCGGTTCGACACGGAGCGGCACCTTTATCGCGCGCATGATTCGCGCTACGCCAAGCACTATCGAAACTCGGAAGCCTATCTACGCGCTTCCATGATGATTCAGGTTTTGCAGGAAGATTGCGGCGTTCACTACAACCATGAGCGCATCAGGGACATTGACTTCACGAAGTCGCAGGACTTATTCATTCACGGCATGGTCGGCAACGACAACGGCGGAACGTGCGTGTCGATGCCCGTGCTTTACACGGCCATCGGACGACGGCTTGGCTATCCCATTTACCTCACCACCGCCAAAGCTCACGTGTTCTGCCGGTGGGATGACGGAAAGGAACGATTCAATATCGAGGGATCGGGAGAGGGATTCTCGACGTTCGACGACGACTATTACAAGAAGTGGCCGAAGCCGATTAGCGAAGCGGAAGTACAAGCCGGGCACTATCTCAAGTCGCTTTCGCCTAGCGATGAATTAGGCGTGTTTCTATCGGCACGGGGGCATTGCTTGGAAGATAACAGGCGAACCGCAGAAGCGCGCGTATGCTACGCTCAGGCGTTACAGCGGCGTCCGGACTCGCCGGATTACTTCGCGTTTTTGGTTCACAGTCTCGGCTTTCGTCAATCATCAGCCATGCCGGCGGTGGCGAGTCGGCAGCCCGTGGAACCGCCGATGGGCTATTCGCCCTACGGCGGTCAGCCGAACTACCACCCGCACACAAACGCTGGACACTCGCCCTACCACGCCTCAAAGCCGATCATGCCCAACATGGTCGGATTCCCTCAGAGTAATGCAAACGGATTCCCCGACCCTTCGATGGGTTGGGGAGTCCAACCTTGAAAGGACTAACGCAATGAACGCTAGACGATTCAGTCTGACCACTGTTGCCTTGTGCCTAGCTCTCAGCGTGGTCGATCAGGCGTCCGCGTACTACGCCGCTCACATGGGACGATTCACAAGCCGCGACCCGGCCGGGGAGGTCGGACGTTTCGGAACGGGAATGCCGCCAGATTCCAGAATAGGGATGGCCTTTGTTGACAGAGACCAGTTTGACCCAATGGCCCAGTACCACGATGGCATGAACTTGTATCAATATGGCATGAGCAATCCGACAGGCCGAATCGACCCGACTGGGCTTGAGAGTTTTTATGTGTGCGAACGAGACATTGGTCCCGGTGGCGGCAAGGGAGACGCAACAGCACGTGGCTGTGGATGTCAGCATCAAGATATTTATGGAGACGAGTCTGGTCCAATTAGAACTGGCTTTGGTGGCGCGGCGATTGGCGGAGGTGCCGGTCTGCCAAAGGGTCCAGGATGGAAATGCACGAAATTAGACAGACGGAATTACTTTAATCCTGAACGATGGCCGTTAGTTGATAAACAAGTGAGACACGGGTCAGGGGCCGGCAAGGACTGTAAGAATGCGACATCGGCGGACATAAAGGCTTGCCTTGCAGCGGCACCCAAACCGCCCGGAACGGCCGGCCTTGTAAACAACTGCCAAACTGATGTCTATAATGCTGCAAGCGATTGTTGTTTGAACGGTTCTCCACCCTGGACAATCGTACCGCGACCTCCGATATATGAGCCTTACCCCATGTGATGAGAATGAGGCCGCGACTTGCGATTGTAGTCGGTGCAACTGTCATGCTATCGCTCGTAGGCGGCGTCATATGCTGGCGTGTAGTGTCAGATTCGCTAAATGCGGAAAATACACTTCACGCCTATAATTTGGTTCTTGATATAGTTGCAGAGTATATCAAGGCGAATGGTAAATGGCCGGATAGCTGGGAGGCTTTGGCCAAAACACCGCCGGCGTTGACTCATCGCGTGTGGAACTGGCCAAGCGACATCAAAGAGATTCGCAGGCGAGTGAGGATTGACTTTTCGCGTCAACTTCAAGAGGTGGCGAATACGCATGAAGATTCGTTTGACGCCGTAGAGCAAGTCGGGCCGCAGTATGGCGGAAACGAGGCCGCAATACGCGAACTTATTGCGATTGCAAAACAGGCGTCAAGCTGAGGCAATCTTATATTGAGCGCGCGACAATTCTCCAAAGGGAGCGAGACGCCCTAATGCAGCTTGCCGCATAAAGTTTGTGAGAATACAGGAGTTGTGAGTCCGGTTATGCGGCCCGTCCGGTTGTGACGGTTGTAGGATGCAGGGTTCGTGCAGAGATAGGGCGGAAATGAGGCGATTGCCCGGAAACCACGGACAGGTTAGAGTAGGGCAAGGCCCTGGAATACTCGCAATTCCCGAGGTTTACTAGCCAGTACCCAGCTCCTTCGTAATGCGGGGGTTGTCGGTTCGACTCCGACCGCTGGCTCTATAAAACTCGGCATTTCGCGCGACCCCCTAGCGTTTTCTGTGCAAAACATGCACAAATGATGCACGGTTGATGCACAGGAACAGTAAGGGGCTCACGGTTCGACTTGCAATTGCCGTGTGACCGCGGATAATCGCTCTCCTATCCTTTTCCTTACACGCTTCCGCGAGAACCAAGGTGGGTTCCAATCGCAGAAACCGCAGGATGCAAGAAACAGCCGTCGCGGGGATTCCGCCCAAGCGATACGGCTGGCTGTTCCCCTTCGCCCTTGGTGCCGTCGTCGCCGGGTTCCTCGTTGCATTCTCCGGGCGACCGGCAACTACCAAGGCCGGGCTGTCGTCTACCCTGAGTGCTTCCGCTCGCCTGCCATCGCTGGGCGACTTGGCCTCTATGCCGAGCAAGCAGCTTGAGCAGCAGGACCTCGCCTTGCTGAATCTCCGCTGTGCGGAAGGTTTGCCCGGCGCTGAAAAGCTGGACGTAGAACAAACGCTCGCTACGCTCGACCGCTGGGCGGCACGGGTCCGGCACGAAACCGAACGGCACTTGTACAAGTACCAGCGAAGTCCGCAGGAGTTCGAGAATTCCGAAGGCTACTATCGGATGATGATGTTGATTACGGTGCTACAGCAGGACTTCAAGGTCCACTATAATCCGGATCGGATTCGAGACATTGATTTTCGCCGCAGTCAGGACTTGTTCATTCACGGCATGATCGGAAGCGACAACGGCGGGACGTGCGTTTCGATGCCTGTTCTCTACACTGCCGTCGCCCGCCGACTTGGCTACCCCGTTTATCTGACGACGGCCAAGGAACACGTTCTTTGTCGTTGGGACAAGGGCAAAGAACGGTTCAACGTCGAAGCGACCAGCCAAGGGATGAACAGCTACGACGACGCCTACTACATGAAGTGGCCGAAGCCAATCACCGAAGCGGAAGTCAAGGCAGGCGAGTATCTCAAGTCGCTATCAGTGGCCGAATCGCTGGCGATGTTTCTTGCCGCCCGTGGCCATTGTCTTGAGGATAACGGCCGTCTGGCGTCGGCCAGAGTGAGCTACGCCCAGGCGGCGGCATTGTCTCCACGGTCAATCTATCAGGGGTTCCTGGTGCAAAGCATGGGTTTCCGACGGTCGATGCCGCAAGTACGGCGACCGCTTGAACCGCCGATGGTCTACCGACACGATCCGTATGCTGGACAGTCGCCGAACCCGTATGCGCAGCCGAACGCTTTCGGCTACTCGCCGCATCAAGTGTCCAAGCCGATCATGCCCAGCATGGTCGGATTCCCGCAGAGCCATGCTAACGGTCTCCCCAACCCTTCGATGGGCTGGGGAGTCCAACCTTGAAAGGAAATAAGGCAATGAACGCTAGGAGATTCGCTCTGGCACTCGTCGTCGCGGCTATTAGTCTCAGCGCCGCTCAAGAGGCGTCGGCCTACTATGCGGCTCACATGGGGAGATTTACTAGCCGCGACCCCGCTGGGGAGGTTGGCCGCTTCGGCGGGGGGATGCCGCCTAGTGCAGGGGTGGCAATGGGCTTCGTGGACCGAGGCAGATATGGCCCGATGGCCGCTTACGATGACGGCATGAATCTGTATCAGTACGTTCGCTCGACTCCAACCATGATGGTTGACCCGCATGGCCTCGTCACAGTTGCACCGCCGTCAGGGCCAATTCTTGGTCCTATTATTAGGCCAGTTGTCGGGGGTGGTGCGGTAGGGGGCCCGATCGGCGGCGTGATTGGCGGAATATGTGGAGTGGGCACGCTGTTATGCTATCCCTATGACGATCCCAAATTAGGCGACTGGCCTGGACGCGAGACTCCCGAGGAGCAACTAAAAAGGTGCGGCCTTGAGTATGGAGCATGTTTTATAGAAGCAACCGTTCAGTATATGAGGTGCATGGACGATCCCGCTACGGATGCAATGGATTGCTTAGAACAGAAGGACGATGATCTCGGAAAATGTATCGAAGATTACAACGACTGCATGAAACCAGATGACCGCTGTAAGGTAACTCGTGCTTAGGTAGCCCGAGTCTGGTTCCGGAGCTTTCAGTGAGTTGCCCCCCCAAGCGAGGCCGCTTCATCACCATCGTTGATCTGCCTAATGGTAAATGTCTCTTATAGCAGGCGGTTCGCGAAGGAAAGTGGAGAGCCTCAATCAATAGTTGACCAATGCTCACTATTTCTGATCTCAGAATTGCGGTTGGCCATGCCGACGTAATTCGGGATATGGCTTTTTCCGGCTCAATGGATTTGTGGCTGAAGGATGAACCTGCCGCTGAAGCGGTGACGAAGCAAGTTCCAACTGATCTAATCGAGCCGGTAGTTAGCGGCGATCAATCTATTATCCTGATTGGGCGCGATTGTCTCGCCGATGTCTCCGTTTCGGATCGCTCGCTTATCCACATCTACGGTGATCTCCGGGCGAATATCAATGTGAACGGACGAGCCGAGATCGTAATCGCGGGTGATTGCCATCCGGAAGCGAGCATTAACCTGAATGGTGGTGCGAGCGTCTTCATCGGCGGCAACTTACATGGACGCATTGCGAGCAAAGGCAGCGCGGCGATTTGGGTCAATGAAAACTGTGATGGTGTTGTATCCACCGGTACACCATCCACACATCTGTTCGTCATGGGTGACATGTTTGTCTCCCTTCCGCCAACTGGAAAACCATCACTGCTTTACCTTGTGGTAGGTGGATTCATGTCCTATCGCATTCTCGAAGAAACAGCAAATTACAAGTACACGCAGTTTAATGCGACGGTTGGTATTAGCGACTGCTCTCCGGGAATTCATCCGAGTCGAGCACTGCAAGATCGTCTTAGGCAGCAACGTCGCTTCGTTAGATGGGTCAATCACAACCTGAGGGAAGGAAACGGCAATTCGTGATTGCCGTCTCCGAAGGAAATATTCCCAATCGCGGGCGCGGCATGTGTTCGGCAGTGCAAAACTTACAATTCCATTACGGCGGAGCGAGAAGAGAGCCGCAAATTTCTCGGTCTTGCCCCCTTGGCTCAAATCGGGCTTGTATTAAGTGACAACCCCGTGCGTGCGTTGCTATGCACAGATGTTGCACAGAGGCCCCGGAAATCAGGCGATTGCCCGGAAACCCCGGACCGGTTACAGTGGACGCAAGCCCTGAAAGCAGCGTACTTTCCGAGGTTTATGAGCCAGTGAACGGCACCTTCGTAATGCGGGGGTTGTCGGTTCGACTCCGACCGCTGGCTCTTTACGATCTGGGATGCAAATGCCAGTCCTGTCGACCTTTTACGGCATCACCGTGGCCATGTACTTCCTGGACAACCGCCGCCATCATCGGCCTCACATCCATGCTCGGTACCAGAACGACGAGGTCGTCGTCGCCGTTGACGACGGCGAAATTTTGGAAGGAACGCTTCCGCGTGGAAAAATGCGACTGATTTCGGCTTGGATCGAAATTCATAAGGATGAATTGCTCGCAAACTGGCAACTGGCGGTAACCGGTCAGCAGCCGCTAAAGATCGAACCGCTGAGGTGAACGATGAATCCACGAGTGGCGTCGGTTGTCGCTACGCACGATTACAAGCTTGAGATCGAATTCGCCAGCGGCGAATTGGGCATCTACGATTGTACGCCCCTGTTGGATTTCGGCGTATTTCAGGAACTGCGGGACGTTCGCTATTTCCAGCAAGCCCGCGTCGAGGGCGGTACGGTCGTTTGGCCGAATGAGCAAGATATCTGCCCCGATACGCTTTACGAAGATTCTCGGAAATTCGCCGTCCGTCCGTAGCCCCTTGGTCCGCAATGCGCCTACGCGCAACGTATCGTCAACTTTGGCGCCTCGCGCCTCGAATACAAACGATTGATCCTCTCCCCCCATCTGCGTCAATCTACGTCATCTGCGGACAAATCAATGCTGTCCGCGGATGACGCAGATGTTCGCAGATAAAACCAAGAAGAGAACCTGAACATGTCGCCAGTTGCGGAATTCGACCTTCGTCAAACCGTCATTTCAAACAGCACCTTCGGCCCGAACGAGATCAAGCAAATCTCGCAGGCCCTGTCGAGCGATTACAACAATTTCCGCACGCTCCGCGACGCGGCCAACGAACTGGTTCAGCAAACCGGCCGTACGCCCGCGGCGTCGGCGCGGCTGGGAGTCGTGCAGTATCTCATTGGCCGTTATTCCGACGCGATCCAAACGCTGACCAATGCCGATGGCGGGGCGCTGACGCACTACTACCTCGGCAAGGCGTACCTCGCAGTCGACAAGTATCCGGAAGCCCTCAAGGCCTACGAATCGGCGGAGCGGGCCGGTTACAATCGCGACGACGTGTCGCTGGCTAGGGCCGAGGCGATGCGGTACGGCGGCGATGCGGCGGGCGCGCTGAAGCTGCTCGATAGCCTTTCGGGCGCCGTGGAGCAGACGGCCGAGTACCTCTACCAACGCTCGGCCGCCGTGGCCGCGCTGGGCGGCAACCCCGACGAGGTGGTGGCCTTGCTGGAACGAGCCATCGACTCCGATCCGGCGCACCCCGGCGTGCTGTTTGGCCTCGCACTGGAAAACGATCGTCACGGCAACGACGACTTCGCCCGCAGCCTGTACGAGCGGGCGGCCAAGCAGTTTCCGACGCATATCGGCACGTTAATTAACCTGGGTCTGCTGTACGAAGACATCGAGCATTTCGAGCGGGCCAAGCAGTGCTACCTGCGGATCCTCGACGCGTACCCGTCGCACGAAAAGGCCCGGCTGTACTTTAAAGACGCCGACGCCTCGCGCGACATGTACTACGACGAAGAGGCCCGCCGCCGACAAGACCGGCTGGCTCAGATTCTCAGCGTGCCGGTGACCGATTTCGAGCTGTCGGTCCGCAGCCGCAACTGCCTGCAAAAGATGGGCGTCATGACGCTCGGCGACCTCACCGAGACGACCGAGCAAGAGCTGCTCTCCAGCAAGAACTTCGGCGAGACGTCGCTCGTGGAAATCCGCGAAATGCTTTCCTCGAAGGGATTGGAGCTTGGCCAGTTCGCCTCGACCAAGTGGCAAGAGGAGCCGGTCTTCGAAGCCAACGTCATGAGCGACGACGAGCGCGCGCTCCTGGACCGGCCGATCGCCGAGTTGAACCTATCGGTACGGGCCCGCAAGTGTATGGTCCGCCTGGGGCTCACCACGATTGGCGAGCTGCTTCGGCGCACCGGCGACGACCTGCTGGAGTGCAAGAACTTCGGCGTAACGAGCCTCAATGAAGTTCGCGAAAAGCTCACGCTCCACAGCATGAAGCTCCGCGGCGACTGATCAAGAAGGAGCCGTCAGCTATCAGCTTTCGGCTGTCAGCCAGAAAGATTGCGAGTTGTTTTCTGGCTAATAGCTGACGGCTGAAAGCTGATGGCTTTTTCCCCTTTTTGCTACGACCTGCTCCATGCGGACGCTCGCACGTCGGCGCGGCGCGGAGCGCTGCACACGCCGCACGGCGTGGTGGAAACGCCCGCGTTCATGCCGGTCGGCACGCAGGGCACGGTGAAGGGCGTCGACGTC